>CAZMML010000008.1:0-18497 GCA_964567335.1 uncultured Nannocystis sp.
GCGCAGCGCGGCATGGCGGCCCAGCAGGAGCTCGCGGCCGCGCGCGCCGAGGCGACCGCGCTCGACGCCGAGGCCGCCGCCGCCAAGCAGCGCCTGCAGGCGCTCGGCCTCGGGACCCGGGGCAACGCCACCGCCTTCGCCCTGCGCGCCCCGATCTCCGGCTACGTCACCCGCCGCGAGGTCGTGCCGGGTCAGGCGGTGACGCCCGAGTCCAGCGTCGCCAGCATCGTCGACCTCGACCGCGCCTGGTTCGTCGCCCGGATCTTCGAACACAACCTCTCCCGCGTGAAGGTCGGCGCGAGCGCCGAGGTCCAGCTCAACGCCTACCTCGACCACCCCTTCCTCGGCGTCGTCGAGTACCTCGCGCCCAAGGTCGACGCGGAGGCGCAGACCGTGGTCGCGCGGATCCCGATCGACAACCGGGAGGGGATCTTGCGCCTCGGCCTCTTCGGCGTCGCCCGGATCGCCGCCAGCGCCCCGGGCGTCACCCCCGAGCCCGTCCTCGCCGTGCCGCGCGACGCCGTCATCGAGGTCGCCGGCAAGACCTCCGTCTTCGTCCGCTCCGGCCCCGGCGCCTTCGAACTCCACGAGGTGGTCCTCGGCGCCTCCGGCCCCGGCGTCGTCGAGGTGCTGCAAGGCCTCCACGAGGGCGAGGACATCGTCACCCGCGGCGCCTGGTCGCTCAAGAGCGTCCTCCTCAAGGGCACCTTCGGCGAGGAGCACGGCCACTAGCCATGAACCTCCTCTCGGCCCTCGTCGCGTGGTCGCTGCGCCACCGGGCGCTGGTCCTCGTCGCTACCCTGATCTTCATCGCCATCGGCCTGCGCTCCGCCCTGCAGCTCCCGATCGACGCCGTCCCCGACGTCACCAACATCCAGGTCCAGGTCATCACCACCGCGCCGGCGCTCTCCCCGGTGGAGATCGAGCAGTACATCAGCGTGCCGGTCGAGCGGGCGATGTCAGGCCTGCCGAAGGTGACGGAGCTCCGCTCGGTTTCGAAGTACGGGATCTCGCTCGTCACCGTCGTCTTCCGCGACGACACCGACATCTACCGCGCCCGCCAGCTCGTCAGCGAGCGCATGCGCGAGGCCGCCGAGGCCGTCCCGCCCGGCTACGGCACCCCCGAGATGGGCCCGATCTCGACCGGCCTCGGCGAGATCTACCAGTTCACCGTCACCGGCGAGGGCCACTCCCTCATGGAGCTCGAGGAGCTCCTCGACTGGTACATCGGTCCCCAACTCCGCAGCGTCCCGGGCGTCGTCGAGACCAACAGCTTCGGCGGCGAGAACCGCGAGTACCAGGTCGTCCTCAGCCCCGAGCGGCTGCAAGCGCTTCGCCTCTCCGTCGGCGAGGTCGCCGCCGCCCTCGACGCCTCCAACGCCAACGCAGGCGGCGGCTACATCGAGCGCAACCAGGAGCAGATCGTCATCGGCTCGAGCGGCCTCGTGCGCAGCCGCGACGACCTCGAGCGCGTCGTCCTCGGCGCCACCCCCGAGGGCGTCCCGATCACCGTCGCCTCCGTCGGCGAGGTCCGCTTCGGCCCCAAGCTCCGCCGCGGCGCCGCCACCGCCGACGGCAAGGGCGAGGTCGTCGTCGGCGTCGCCCTCATGCTCATGGGCGAGAACTCCCGCACCGTCACCGCCGCGATCAAGGAGAAGCTCGCCGCGCTCGCCCCGACCCTCCCCGACGGCGTCACCATCGAGCCCTTCTACGACCGCACCCTCCTCGTCGAGCGCACGATCCGCACCGTCGCCACCAACCTCCTCGAGGGCGCCGCCCTCGTGATCCTCATCCTCCTGCTCCTCCTCGGCGACCTCCGCGCCGGCCTGGTCGTCGCCGCGACGATCCCGCTCTCCCTCCTCTTCGCGGTCATCGTCATGAACGCCGCGGGGCTCTCCGGCAACCTCATGAGCCTCGGCGCGATCGACTTCGGCCTGATCGTCGACGGGGCCGTGATCGTCGTCGAGAACGCCGCCCGCCGCCTCTCGGAGGCCAGCCGCGGCGCAGGCGCCCGCCTCACCGAGGACCAGCGGATCGACGTGATCCAGGACGCCACCCTCGAGGTCCGCGGCGCCGCCGTGTTCGGCGAGATCATCATCGCCATCGTCTACCTCCCGATCCTCGCCCTCGCCGGCCTCGAGGGCAAACTCTTCCACCCCATGGCCTACACCGTGCTCCTCGCGCTCGGGGGGGCCTTCATCTTCTCGCTGACCCTCGTCCCCGTGCTCACCTCGTACCTCGTGCGCCCCCACCCGCACGAGCGCGAGACCTGGCTGCTGCGCGCCGCCCAGGCCGCCTACGCGCCCCTGCTGCGCGCCGCGCTCCGCTGGCGCTGGGCCACCATGAGCGTCGGCGTCCTCGCGCTCGCCGGCGGCGTCTCTCTCTTCGGCCGCCTCGGCGCCCAGTTCGTGCCCCAACTCGACGAGGGCGACCTCCTGATCGAGGCGCGCCGGCTCCCCGGCACCGCCCTCTCGACCTCCGTCGAGACCTCCCTCCGCATCGAGCGCGCCCTGCAGCAGATCCCCGAGATCACCCGCGTCGTCACCCGCACCGGCTCCCCCGAGATCGCCGTCGACCCGATGGGCGTCGAGCAGTCGGACGTCTACGTCCAGCTCAAGGACCGCGAGCACTGGCGGCCCGGCCTGACCAAGGACGACATCGCCGAGGAGATGTCCGCGCTCACCGAGGAGCACGTCCCCGAGGTCGCCGGCGGGATCTCCCAGCCGATCCAGATGCGGACCAACGAGCTCGTCGCCGGGATCCGCTCCGACGTCGGCATCGTGATCTACGGCCCCGACCTCGAGGTCCTCCGCGAGCTCGGCCAGACCGCGCTCACCGCCGTCCAGGACCTCCCCGGCGTCGCCGACGCCCGCGTCGAGCAGCTCCAGGGCCTCCACTACCTCCGCGTCGAGCCCGACCGCGCCCGCCTCGCCCGCTACGGCCTCACCATCGCCGACATCAACCTCGCCACCGAGGCGATCTCCGTCGGCCACAAGGTCGGCGCGGTCCTCGAGGGCGAGCGTCGCTTCGACATGATGGTCAAGTTCTCCCCCTCGGTGTCCGCCGACGCCGCCGCCCTCGCCGCGATCCCCCTCCGCTCCAAGACCGGCGCGATCGTCCCGCTCGGCGACGTCGCCGCCCTCCGCGCCACCACCGGCCCGGCGCTCGTCAACCGCGAGCACCAGTCGCGCCGGATCATCGTCGAGTTCAACGTCCGCGGGCGCGACCTCGTCTCCACCGTCCACGACGCACAGACCGCCGTCGCCGCCGCCCTCGACCCCCCCGACGGCTACCGCGTCACCTACGGCGGCACCTTCGAGCACTACACCGCCGCCCGCGACCGCCTCGCCGTGGTCGTCCCGCTCGCGCTCGCGCTGATCCTCTTCATGCTGTGGACCGCCCTCGCGTCCATGCGCTCCGCCCTGATCATCTTCCTCGGCGTCCCCTTCGCCGTCGTCGGCGGCGTCGTCGCCCTCTGGCTGCGCGACCTCCCCTTCTCGATCTCCGCCGGCGTCGGCTTCATCGCCCTCTTCGGCGTCGCCGTCCTCAACGGCCTCGTCCTCGTCACCTTCGCCCAGCGCAGCCAGACCGGCGGCGAGGACCGCGAGCACGCGATCCGCAGCGCCGCCGCCCTCCGCCTCCGCCCCGTCCTCACCACCGCCCTCGTCGCCGCGCTCGGCTTCGTCCCCATGGCGCTCTCCACCGCGCCCGGCAGCGAGGTCCAGCGCCCGCTCGCCACCGTCGTGATCGGCGGCCTGGTCTCCGCCGCCTTCCTCACCCTCCTCGTCCTCCCCGCCGTCTACGCCCGCTTCGGTCCCCGCGAGGGCTCGGCTTGACAGAATATCCTCGGGCGACTAGACGTCTCGATCTCACCGCTCACCAGGCGGTTGTCCCCATGTCTCGCCGCTGAGCATCGCTCCGCTCGAACGCAGGCCCCCGCGCCCGCCCGTTTGACGCGTATCCGCCCCGCCGAACCGGCGGCGCGCGATTACGTCTTCGTGCGCCCGCGGATGTGCTCGCGGCGCTGAGCTCCGCGCAGTCTCCGACGACCCCGTCGGACGCGTCCACACGCGCGCTGAGCTGACACGTCGCAGCGACGCCTGCAGCGGCCCGAGGGAGCCCCACGTCCCGCCGTCGGCGATCTCGCCGACCGAGGGCGCCGCGCGGGCCGCCGCGGCGTCGACGCGTCCGCTTTCCCCTTCAGACACCCATGGGCAACCCCCGTCCTCACCACCTCCCTCTCCCCTCCCACTTTCGCCAGGAGCTCCGCTAATTTATGCGTCCTGACATGTACCAGGTGATCATCGAGCGCCCGCGCCTCGGCGGCAGCCGTGCCAAGGGCGACGGCCGCGCGCGCATGCGCGACCGCCTCGACCCCGAGCACGCCCCGAACCGCGGCTCGATGAGCCGCAGCCACGGCACCAAGCACCTCAACGAGAACCTCGCGCCGCTGCGCCGCTTCCTCCGCTCCCGGATCGGCCGCCCCTGGGACGAGGTCTACTCGGAGATCTGCGCCCACATCAACCTCAGCAGCGCCGTCCAGAAGCACGTCCTCGACCACCTCCGCGACATGGTCTACACCCACGTCGTGCGCCGCGGCGACGAGCTCGTGATGTTCGGACGCTACGGCCTCGAGCCGCTCGAGGCGCGCCGCTGGCTCGCGTGCGTCTACGTCTGCCCGGACACCGGCGTCCTCCGCCCCCTCAAGCGCCGCCCCCGGCCGAGGCCCGCCCCCGACCCCGACGTGATCCGCCAGGGCGCGGACGCCCAGCTCCGCCGGATCGACGGCGTCTGGTACCGGCTCACCCTCGCCCCTGTCCCAAACGACACCTCCTTCGCCACCGCCGTCGACGTCTCCCTCGGCCGCCGCCTCGCCGAGCTCGGCCCGAGCTGGACCCTCTCCACGCTCCTCCGCGAGCGCTACGGCCACTACAACCGCTACGCCGTCGCCAAGCGCCAGCTCGGCAAGAAGGAGCTGCGACGCCTGCCCAAGGAGCTCCGCGCATGACCACCCAAGCCACCGTCCGCGTCGTCGCCTCGCCCAAGACCTGGATCGAGGGCGAGGCCGTCCAGCAGCTCGAGCGCACCGCCGCCCTCCCGGGCATGCGCGCCGCGATCGGCATGCCCGACCTCCACCCCGGCAAGGGCTCGCCCATCGGCGCCGCCTTCCTCTGTGAAGGGCGGATCTACCCCCACCTCGTCGGCAACGACATCGGCTGCGGGATGTCGCTCCTCACCACCGACCTCGCGCGCCGCAAGCAGAAGGTCGAGCGCTGGGCCGAACGCCTGGACGACCTCGACGGCCCCTGGGGGGGCGACACCGCCGCGCTCCTGGGGGACGCCCACCTCGTCCCCACCCCTCACGACGCCTCGCTCGGCACGATCGGCGGCGGCAACCACTTCGCCGAGCTGCAGCAGGTCGACTCCGCCTTGGACCCGGCCGCCCTGCAGGCCGCAGGCGTCGACCCCGAGCGCCTCCTCCTCCTCATCCACAGCGGCTCGCGCGGCCTCGGCGAGGCGATCCTCCGCGCCCACGTCGACCGCTTCGCCGGCGCCGGCCTCCCGAGCGACAGCGACGACGCTCGCGACTACCTCCGCGCCCATGACGACGCCGTCACCTGGGCCCGCGTCAGCCGCGCTCTGATCGCCCGCCGCTTCGCCGAGCCCCTCGGCGCCGAGCTCACCCCGATCCTCGACGTCTGCCACAACTCCGTCACCCCCGCCCCGGGCGCGGATGAGGGCCTGTGGCTCCACCGCAAGGGCGCCGCGCCCTCCACCGAGGGCCTCGTCGTGATCCCCGGCTCGCGCGGCACCCTCAGCTACCTCGTCCGCCCCGACCCCGCCCGCGCCGACGCCGGCTTCTCCCTCGCCCACGGCGCCGGCCGCAAGTGGAAGCGCGCCGACGCCAAGGACCGCCTCCGCGCCCGCTACCGCCCCGAGGACCTCGTCCGCACCGAGCTCGGCGGCCGCGTCGTCTGCGACGACCGCGACCTCCTCTACGAGGAGGCGCCCGAGGCCTACAAGAAGATCGACGCCGTCGTCGCCGACCTCGTCAGCGCGGGCCTCTGCGCCGTCGTCGCCACCTTGCGCCCGCTCCTCACCTACAAGACGAGGGCCCGGCGATGAAGGCATGGATCCTCCTCAGCGCCGGGCACGGCCCGCCCGAGTGCGCCTGGGTCGTCGCCCACCTCGGCCCCGTCTTCGCCCGCGCCGCCGCCGCCGCCGGCCTCCTCTGCGAGGAGCTCGCCCGCACCGCCGGCCCCGCCGAGGACACCCTCGCCTCGATCCTCTTTGAGCTCGAGGACCCCTCCGACGAGGGCCCCGCCCTCGTCCCCTTCCTGTCCGCATGGACAGGCACCGCCCAGTGGATCGGCCTCAGCCCCTTGCGCCCCGGGCACCGTCGGCGCAACTGGTTCGTCAAGGTCGCCCGCCTCGGCGAGCGCGAGCTCGCCGAGGTCCAGCTCCGCGAGGCCGACCTCGAAGAGTCCACCGCGCGCAGCGGCGGCGCCGGCGGTCAGCACGTCAACAAGCGCAGCACCGCCGTCCGCCTGCGCCACCGCCCGACCGGCCTCGAGGTCGTCGCCCGCGACGAGCGCTCGCAGGCCCAGAACCGCCGCCTCGCCCGCGAGCGCCTCGCCGCGCTGCTCGCCGCCCGCGCCAGCGACCACCGCGCGGCCGCCGAGCAGGCCCGCTGGAGCGAGCACAACGCGATCGAGCGCGGCAACGCCCGGCAGATCTTCCGCGGCCCCGACTTCGATCCAGTCCGCCGCTAGCTCGCGACCGTGCCGGGCGACGGACTCGCTAGCCGTGCAGCCCGGTCCCGTCCCAGCGGTGCGCCGGGTCGGGGTAGAAGAACGACCCACCGCAGTCGCGGTACTCCTGGCACACGAGCACCAGCCACCCGCCCGGCACCTTCGTCCGGTACATCTCGATGTTGTTGCTCGCCGACAGCCGCTCCCACACCACCTGCGGGCGCTTCATCCCGCGCTCCGCCCAGTAGGCTTCGCTGTTGGGGTTCGCGTCCTGGTCCTCGACGTCGTCGCCGCGCATCATGTTGGTGATCGCCATGGCGCCGCGATGGTAGCCCGAGGGGGCGCGCCAGGGCCAGCGAAGATCTCGCCCGCGGACGGGTCCCTGACCCCCAGCTTGGCACAAGCGCGCGCCTCTGTTATCCCGCCCTCGTGCCTGACGATCGGCACCTATCGGGCGAGCCCACCCCTCGGGGCCTCGACGCGGACCGGATCTACAGCTCCCTCCGCGCACGTATCTTCGGCGAGCCCGAGGACCCGCCGACCCTCGGCCGCTACCGCGTCGGGGTCCGCCTCGGCGCTGGCGGCATGGGCGTCGTCTTCCGCGGCGTGAGCCCGAGCGGCCGCACCGTCGCCCTCAAGACCCTCCGCGCCCCCTCCTCCGACGCGATCGCCCGCCTCAAGGACGAATTCCGCTGCGTGGCCGAGCTCGGCCACGTCGCCCTCGCCGCCGTCCACGAGCTCGCCCTCGACCGCGCCCGCGGCCAGTGGTTCATCGCCATGGAGTATGTCCCCGGGGTCATGTGGAGCGAGCTCCCACCCGAGCGCCTCCGCGGCGCCCTCGAGCAGCTCGCCGGGGGCCTCCACGCCCTCCACGCCGAGGGCCTGCTGCACCGCGACCTCAAGCCCTCGAACGTCCTCGTCACCCCCGAGGGCCAGCTCAAGATCGTCGACTTCGGCCTCGCGCAGGCGCAGGACGCGGCCGACGCGAGCGCCTCAGGCACCCCCGGTTACCTCGCGCCCGAGCGCCTCCGCGGACGCCCCGCCTCCGCCGCCAGCGACTGGTACTCCGTCGGCGTCATGCTCTTCGAGGCCCTCGCGGGCCGACCCCTCACCACGCCGCCGCGGCTCCCCCCCGAGGTCGACCCCGAACTCGCCCGCCTCTGCCGCGACCTCCTCGCCGACGATCCTGCCGCGCGTCCCTCTGGCGCCGAGGTCCTGACCCGCCTCGGGCTCCCCCTCCCGCGCGCCCGCCTCGCCACCTTCGTCGGCCGGTCCCGCGAGCTCGCCGCCTGCCGCGCGGCCCTGCGCGATCCCCCGGCCCTCCTCCTCCTCGACGGACCCTCCGGCGCCGGCAAGTCCGCCCTGCTCCGTCACCTCGTCGAGGGCCTCCGCGACGCCGGCGCCCTCGCCCTGCGCGGGCGCTGCTACCCCGGCGACGGCGCCCCCTTCAACGCCCTCGACGAGGTCATGGACGCCCTCACCGAGCACCTCGCCGCCTGCCCCGCCGATCAGCGCCCGCCCTCTCTCGACCGCGGCGCCGCCGCGATCGCGCGCCTCTTCCCGACCTTCACCCGCAGCCGCCAACACGAACCAGCGCGCGAGGTCCCGCGCGAGGCCCGGCGCCGCGGCGTCGCCGCCCTCCGCCGCCTCCTGGTCGAGCTCGCGCGCCAGCGCCCGCTCGTCCTCGCGATCGACGACCTCCAGTGGGGCGACGCCGACTCCGCGCGCCTCCTCGTCGAGCTCCTCGAGGGCCCCGAGCCGCCGCGCGTCCTCGTCATCGCCGCCGTCCGCGGCGAGGACCGCCCCCGCTCCCCCTTCTTCGCCGAGCTCGCCGTCGCCGCGCCAACCTGCGCCCAGATCACCGTGCGGGTCGAGCCGCTCGGCCCCGACGACGCCCGCGCCCTCGCCACCACCCTCCTCCGCACCCACGCCCCCGACGCCCCCGACCTCGAGCGCCGCGCCGCCGACATCGCGACCGAGTCCCGCGGCAACCCCTTCTTCATCGAGACCCTGTCCCGGCAGACAGGTCTCGAGTCGCTCCCGCTCGAGCGCGCGCTTCAGGCCCTCCTCGCCGAGCTCGACCCCCACACGCGCGACGCCCTCGCCCGCCTCGCCGTCGCGGGCCGACCCCTGCCCCGCGACCTCGCCGCTCCCGGCCCCGACGCGTCGCCCCTCCACCGCCTCCGCGCCCTCCGCCTCGCCCGCGTCGGCCCCGACTGCGACTCGCTCGAGACCTACCACGACCGCGTCCGCGTCGCCGTCCTGGCCACCCTCTCGCGCGAACGCCTCCGCGGGCACCACCTCGCCCTCGCCCGCGACCTCGGCGCGCTGCCCGGCCCCGACCCGGTGGAGATCGCCGCCCACCTCCACGCCGGCGGCGACCTCCCCGAGGCCGCCGCGTGGGCCCTCCGCGCCGCCGAGCGCGCCGCCGCCGCCCTCGCCTTCGCCCGCGCCGCCGACCACTACCGCGACGTCCTGTCCTGGGGGACCTTCTCTCGCGAACAGGTCCTTCAGTACACCCTCGCCCGCGCCGACGCCCTCGCCAACGCCGGCCGCTGCGGCGACGCCGCCCCGCTCCTCCTCGCCGCCGCCGCCCTCGCCCCGACCCGCGAGGCCGAGCTCGAGCTGCGCGGCCGCGCCGTCGAGCACTACTTCGTCAGCGGCCGGGTCGACGCCGGCCTCGCCCTGATCCGGCCGCTCGCCCGAGAGCTCGGCCTCCCCTTCCCTGACGGTCCCGGCCTCACCGTCGCGCACCTCCTCGCCGAGTTCGCCCGCCTCTCCCTCGCCCGCGCGACCCGCCGCCGCGACGCCCCCGAGCCCGCCGACCGCCTCCGCGTCGACGCCTGCTGGTCGATCGGCAAGGGCCTCGGCTTCATCGACCCCGTCCGCGCCGCCACCTTCTCCGCCCGCGGCCTGCGCCTCGCCCTCCGCCTCGGCGACCCACAGCGCCTCGCCCGCGCCGAGGCCTACTTCGCGCTCATGGGCGTCAACGAGCGCGCCCCCGCGGTCGCCGCCCGCGCCGAGGCCACCATCGCCGCGGCCCGGCGCGTCGCCCAGGAGGTCGACGACCCACACCTGATCGGCCTCACCGCCGTCCTCTCGGGCGTCGCCGCCATGAACAACGGCCGGTGGCGCGCCTCGCTGGCGGAGCTCGAGGCCGGCACCGAGGTCCTACGCGTCCGCTGCGTCGGCGTCACCTGGGAGCGAGGCGTCGCCCAGGCCATGAACATGCACGCGCTGCTGATGCTCGGCGACTTCGACGCCCTCGCCGCAGCCTCCTCCTCCTCCGCGCGGGAGTCCGCCGCCGCCGGGGACCGCTTCTCGGAGGTCGTCGCGATCCTCTACCTCGGCCACGTCGCCCTCGCCGCCGACGAGCCCCGCCGCGCCCGCGAGCATGTCCTTCGAGCCCTGTCTCTGTGGCCCTACGAGCGCTTCTCCTTCCAGCACTGGCTCGCGCTGGCGGTCGAGGTCGGCGCCGACCTCCTCGAGGCCCGCCCCGCCGACGCCTGGACCCGGGCCGAACGCGCCTGGGCTCAGGCCAGGCGCAGCCTCCTGATGCGCATGCAGATCCCGCGGATCGACCTCCACATGCTCCGCGCCTCGGCCGCCCTCGCCCTCGCGGCCGACACCCGCGAACCCGGGCTCCTCCGCGTCGCCGCCCGCCACGCCGCCGCCCTCCGACGCGAGCGCATCGAGCTCGCGCGCTCCGGCGCGGCCCTCATCGACGCCCAGATCGCACTCCTCAAGCGCTCTCCTGCGGCCGCAGACGCGCTCGAGTCCGCCGCAGCCGGCTTCGCCCGCGCCGACATGCCCGCGCACGCTGCTGCTCTGCGCCTCCGCCTCGGGACCCTCGACGCCCAGGCCCACGCCGGCACCGGCGTCAAGCGCCTCGATCGCTGGGCCTCCCTCGTCGCCCCCGCGCTCCCTTGAACTTGGGGCACGCGTCCTCGTTGGCGCACGCCGCCGCTCGGCGCACTAAAGGCGGTCGGACGCGATCCCGACCGAGCCGATCCCGGCGTCGTGAGCCGCCGCCATCACCCGGATCACCTCGCCGTACTTCGTCGTCGGCGCCGCGTCGATCGCCAGCTTCCCGTCGGTCTGCACCTTCTCGTTCGCCTTGAGCGCCCCGATGAGCCCGTCCGTGTCGCCCGGCACCGGCGACTGCCCCAGCTTGATCGTCCCCGCCGGGTCGATCGAGAGCAGCAAGGTCGCGTTCGGATCCGAGGGACCCTGCGTCTTCGACTGCTTCGGGATGTCGATCGGCATCTGGGTGCTCGTCGCCGGCGGCGCCGAGACCATGAAGATGATCAGCAGGCAGAGCAGCACGTCGACCAGCGGGGTCACGTTGATCTCATTGAGGGCGTCTCCCTCGTCACCGCCGACGCTGACTGCCATGGGAGCCTCACGCTACCTCTGCCCGTCCTCCCGCGTAAAGTCCGCCTGCGCGCGTCCCCGCCCGTGATCCCTGTCACAAACGCGCGCGTCTGGGCGGCCACGCACCTCTTCTGGGGTCCTCGAGCGAGCCCGAGGCACCGGTCCACGCGCATGCTCCTGCCGCCGATCGATCGAAACGATCCGGCGCGACGTCGACGTCCCGCTGCGTGCTGGCGCGGCTCACGGAGCGCCGCGACGGCGCGCCGATCTCACGGGTATTCGCTCGCGACGCGCAGCTCCGCCTCGGCCTCCTCACCTTCAGCCTCTCCCTCGGCGTCGGCCTCGCCTGCACCCCGCCGCTGCCGTGCCCGGGCCCGGGCTGCCCGAGCGAGTGCGGTCCTGCCGGCGTCTGCCAGTGCGTCGGCAACGAGTGTACCTGCGCGTGGAGCGGGTCCGGCGCGCCGGGCTGCTCCGGGCGACTGCGACTTCGGGTGCGTCGACGACTGCTCGATCGACTGCAGCGGCTCCGGCCACTGCACGCTCGACGTCGGCCCAGGGAGCCACATCGTGTGCTGCGGGCGCGACGTCGTCTGCCGCGGACCCCGTACCGTCGACTTCGGGCGACTGCGACGTCACCTGCCCGGGCGACCTCGGCGCCGCGCACGAGTGCGGCGGGACGATCACCTGCGGCCCCTGCCCGTAGGGACATCCAGGCCTCAAACCCGGCGCGCCCCCGATCCGCCGGTCCCTTGCGGCACTCGGCGGCCTTGATAGAGTGCGCAGGATGAAGCGCTTCTCTGCCCTTGCCCTGACCCTATTCGTCTCCGCGTGCCCTGGCGGCGGCGGGACCACCACCGTGACCACCGAGGACTCCGAAGGGACGAGCTCGTCCGGCTCCAGCACCGCGTCGACGACGACAACGACGACGACGACCACCACCCCCACCGACCCCACCACGGACCCGACGACGACCGACCCCACCACCGGCTCCACCACCGAGCCCGTCGGCAGCTCGAGCACCGACCCAAGCTCGACCACCGACCCATCCACGGGCAGCAGCACCACCGACGTCTCGACCAGCACCACCGACGCCTCCTCGTCCTCCGGCTCGAGCTCCACCGGCATGCCCGTCGACCCCGTGTGCGGCGACAGCAAGACCGAGGGCGACGAGGCCTGCGACGACGGCAACACCATGACCGAGCTCTCCAAGTCGACCATGCCGCCGCTCATGTACGACGCCGCCCAGTGCATCGACGACTGCAGCCTCGTCCTCAGCAAGTGCGGCAACAAGGTCGTCGACCCCGGCGAGGAGTGCGACGACGGCAACACCGACAGCTACGACGCCTGCACCACCTCCTGCCTGATGAACACCAAGGGCGTCCACATGCCCTGCAAGCGCGTCTGTCAGCCGCTCGACGGCTGCGACACCAACATCGCCGCCGGCGTGCTCATGGGCTGCGACAACCTCCAGGTGCCGAACGGCGCCAAGAAGGTCTGCTTCGACAGCTCCCAGTCCGTCGTCGCCAAGCGCTGGTTCGCCGAGGGCGAGTGCCTCGCCGCCGCCCAGACGTGCACGGGCGGACCCCTCTGCCCGCCCAACGTCGGCGACACCAACGTCCTCGCCAACTGCCCGAACGGCACCACCCTCGTCACCAACGTCACCATGGCCCTCAACCTCAAGGTGACCACCAAGGTCTGCCACAAGACCTGCGTCAGCGACGCCGACTGCCGCTGGAACGCCTACGACGCCGTGTGGAAGAAGCCCGGCCAGTACCGCTGCCAGACCACCCCCGACTCGAACGGCGTCAAGATCTGCGCTGACGCCCAGAACAACTGACCTGACACGTGTCTCAAGGGCCACCTGGGACCGCCCGGCCGCGCGCGCGCGCCCCTGGCGGCCCCAGGTCGCAAGTCGCCGCGCCCGCGTGGTACTCCTTCGTCATGTCCCGCGTCCTGGTCCTCTTCGTCGCGCTCACCGCCTGCCCCGCCTCGACCACCCCGACCCCCGCGCCCGCGACCAAGACCCAGTCGACCCAGCGCCCGGCCGAGCCCGCGCGCCCCGCCCCGCCGATCGTCGCGGACGCGGCCCCCAAGACCCCTTCGCACCCGCTCTGCGACGCCGCCGCCGCCCAACTCCAGGCCCTCCGCGCCGGGCCCCGCGACGCCGCGATCGCCTACAGCGGCTCCCCCGTCCAGGCGTGGATCCAGGCCAGCGACGCGGAGATCGGTCGCAAGGACGACCCCGCGATCGTCGCCGCCCTCGCCGACACCTCGCCCGCCGGCAACACCTACTCGAAGGCCCTCATCGAGGCCGCCCTCGCCCAGTGGATGCGCCACCAGCTCAAGCGCGCCGCCGAGGGCAAGGACGCCCGCGACGCCGCCTGGACCGCCGCCGCCTGCGCCTGGCGCCTCGCCCTCCGCACCGCCGACGATCCCGCCAGCGACGAGATCGACGCCGCCTTCCAGGCCGGCGCCGCCGCCTTCGCCGGCCCCGATCCCGATCGCGTCGTCCTCCCCACGCGCCAGACCATCGAGAAGACCTGGTACCGGATCGCCCACCGCCGCCTCCTCGCCGCCGCCACAGACGCCCACGAGAAGGGCGACGCCGTCGCCGCCGCCCTCGCGCGCGGCACCTTCGAGGCCCTGCGCGATCGCATGCAGGACAAGAACACCCCCGGGATCCTCGTCGTCACCACCAACCTGGGCGCCGCCGATCCTCACGCCGTCGACCCCGACAAGGTCGAGCGCGAGCTGGCCGTCGCCCTCGTCAAGCGCGCCCGCAAGTACTGCTCCGAGGCCGTCGACCCCGCCTTCGGCAAGCCCCTCGGCGCCCCGCCCGCGCTCGCCACCGTCGCCGAGGGCCTCGCCTTCACCCGGATCCTCCTCCCCGACATGACGAGGCGCCTCGCCGCCGAGGGCTTCAATGAGGCCGCCCACCTCCAGGCCTGGCAGGGTTACCAGGACGCCGTCACCGAGGCCGACGCCGCCGACGCGCGCACCCACAGCGAGCAGCTCGTCCACTGGAACTGCGCCTACCAGCGCGCCCTCGGGATCCGCGAATGTACGTCGACGGTCGACGAGGTCGCACCGTCCCCCTGAGCGCCGACCGCCAGATCGAAGGCGCGGCCGGCCCGTTTGTTCCCTCACGATGCCCCCCAAGAGCTTGACCCGCCGCCTCGACTTCGCCGCTCGCTTTGTCTCCGCCGCGATTGAGCGGCCCTTCTTCGCAGCCCTGCGCCGCGCCGTCGCCCCGCCCGCACAGACCACGACCCACGCGCCGCCGCCTGCGCTGCCGCTGCCTCGCGCGGCCTGAGCTCACTCCTCGCCGTGCGCGGGGATCACCAGCACTGGGCAGGTCGCCTCGCGGATCACGCGATCCGCCGTGCTGCCGACGAAGAAGCGCGCCACTCGGCTCCGGCCGCTCGCCGCGAGCACGATCAGGTCCGCCTTGTGCTTGTCCGACTCCTCGAGGATCACGCTCAGCGCCACCCCGGGCCGCGCCACGATCTCGACCTCGACCCCCGCGCAGCGGCGCCGCGCGAGCTCGGAGAGCGCCGCCACCGAGGTCCGGTGCGCCGCCTCGTGGACCTCCTGAAGCACCTGCGGCGTGAGCCCCCCGCGCAGCGCCCCCGCGTACATCGATCCGTAGTTGAGCGCCGGCGTCACGTGAAGCAGCAGCAGCCGACCTCCGCTCGCGCGCGCGAGCCCGGCCGCCATCGACGCGCTGCGCAGCGAGCTCGGCGCGAATTCGACGTACTGCCCGTCGATCTCCACCGCCTGCCCCGCGGCGATCATCTCGTCGCTCGCCGGCGAGAAGTCGATCGGCACCAAGATCCGTGAGAAGGGCGCGCGTTCGAGGGTCATCGCGGGCACTATAGTACAAGTAGATCCGGTAGACGTCTGGACCATGCGCTCGCCCGTGCCTGGACCCCGGATCGCGCCGCTCGCTGTCCTCGGCTTCGCCGCTGACCCCTATACCTTTTTTGCGCGCTGTAAGCGCCGCTACGGCGATCCTTTCAGCTTTCGTCTCGGCGCGCGCCCGCTCGTCCTCACCGGCAAGCCCGAACACGTGCGCACCCTCTTCTCGCTCGAGCCCGAGGCGACCCGCGCCTACAACCCCGAGAACCTCGCCCCGTTGATCGGCCAGGGCTCCCTCCTGATCCTCAGCGGCGAGCGTCACCGCCGCGAGCGCAAGCTCCTCACGCCCTCCTTCCACGGCCAGCGCATGCGCTCCTACGGCGCGATCATCCGCGAGGTCGCCCTCCGCCGCGCCGCCGCGTGGAAGGTCGGCGAGCCCTTCTCGATGCAGGAGTCGACCCAGGCGATCTCCCTCGACGTCATCTTGCGCGCCGTCTTCGGCCTCCGCGACGACGCCCAGCTCGCCCGCTTCGAGCGCGAGCTCCTCGCCACCATCGAGTCCCTCCACCCCTCCCTCATCATGATGCGGAGCCTCCACCGCGACCTCGGCCCCCTCACCCCGTGGCGCCGCTTCACCCGCGCCCGCGCCCGCGCCGACGCCCTCGCCCGCGCCGAGCTCGCCGCGCGCCGGCTCGCCCCCGCCGGCGACGACATCCTCAGCCTCATGCTCGCCGTCCGCGACGACGAGGGCCGCGGCCTCGGCGACGACGAGATCGTCGACGAGCTCCACACCCTCCTCTTCGCCGGCCACGAGACCACCGCGATCGCCCTCGCATGGGCCTTCTACTGGCTCCTGCGCACCCCCGCCGCGCTCGCCCGCCTGCGCGAGGAGCTCGCCGACCTCGGCACCGACCCCGACCCCGACGCCGTCGCCGCGCTCCCCTACCTCGACGCCGTCTGCCACGAGGTCCTGCGCCTGTGGCCGATCATCCCGATGGCCCCGCGGATCCTCCTGCGCCCGCTCCAGCTCGGCCCCTACCTGCTCCCGCCGAACACCGGCATCGCCACCGCGATCACCCTCCTCCACGAAGACCCCGACCTCTACCCGAGCCCCCACGAGTTCCGCCCCGAGCGCTTCCTGGGGCGCAAGTTCTCGCCCTTCGAGTACGCCCCCTTCGGCGGCGGGCACCGCCGCTGCATCGGCGCCGCCTTCGCGCTCTACGAGATGAAGCAGGTCCTCGCCGCCCTCGCGCCGACCCAGCAGCTCCGCCTCCTCAGCCCCCCCGACCTCCGACCCCGGCGCCGCAACCTCTCGCTCGGCCCCGGCGACGGCGTCCGCGTCGTCCGCGTCGCCTGACCGCGTCAGAGCACCGCGTCGGCCTCGATCTCGATCATCATCTCCGGCGCGATCAGCCGCCGCACCTCGACCATCGTCGTCGTCGGCCGGTGCGCGCCGAAGAACTCCGCGTGGGCCCGGCCGTACTCCGCCCAGCGCGAGATGTCGGTGACGAAGAGGCGCGTGCGGGCGATCCGCGTCCGGTCAGCCCCGAAGCTCCGCAGCGCCCGCTCGATCAGCTCGAGGCAGCGCCCCGCCTGCGCGTAGGGGTCCCCGGGCGCGAAGGTCCCAGCCCCCGACTCGTCCACCGGCGCCGTCCCGGTCACGAACACCAGGTCACCCGCCCGCAGCGCCCGGCAGTAGCCGACCTTCTCCTCCCACACCGCCCGCGACGACACGCGTTCGAACTCCGTCATGCCCGGAACCTAGCACGCCGCGCTGCGCCGCCGCGACCAGCCCGAACATCCGCCGCGCCCCGCCGCGGACCCCCAGCGCCTGCAGCGCCCGCCGGTGGCTCCACAGCACCAGCACGCACGCCAGCGAGGCCACCGCCCACCACACCGCCGCGAAGAGCGCCCGCCGCCAGGGCCCGCGGACCTGCCCGCGGAAGAAGGCGCAGTGGAACTCGAGGTGCCGCGCCTCGTCGCCCGCGATCTCCCGCAGCGCCTGGCCGATCGAGCAGGCCCCGAGGCGCTCCGCGACCAGCCCGTAGAAGCCGAGCCCGACCACCTCCGCGGCCAGCAGCACGAGCAGCTTCAGGCGCAGCCCGAGCAGGCGCCGGCCGGCGACGAAGAGCCGCTCCGTCCAGTCGTGGCGGCGCAGCTCGCCGCCGAGGCCCCGGACGATCTGCGCCAAGATCCGCGCGTGGCGCCCCTCCTCGCGGACGAAGAGCTTGAGCGACGCCCGGTAGTCGTCGTCGATCCCCGCGAGCTGGACCCGCTCGATCTCCCGCGCCACCCGGCCCTCGCCGCCCTCCCCGAGCTGGAAGACCGCCAGCGAGCGCGCCAGCGGCAGCCGCCAGGCCTCGGGCACCCCCTCTCCGCTCACCCTCGGGATCGCTCGCTGCGCGTTACGCTCGAAGTACTCTCGCCACGGGCTCCACATCGCGGGCCTCCTTCGCCCACGTGTACGCCCCCGCGGCCCCGCTCATCCGCCCCCCCGCCGCGAACGGTCGCAAGTCGAGGGCGAGCGGTCGCCGCGGCTCACCAGGTGTAAAAGCCCTGGCCCGACTTCTTCCCCAGCTTCCCCGCCGCGACCATCTCGCGCAGCAGCGCCGGCGGCCGGAAGTGCGCCCCCTGCGGCAGGTGCGTCGACAGGTACTCCGCGATGCTCAGCCGCACGTCGAGCCCGACCAGGTCAGTCAAGCGCAGCGGCCCCATCGGGAAGCCGTAGCCGAGGCACATCGCCTTGTCGATGTCCTCCGGCGACGCCACCCCCTCCTCGACCATGCGGATCGCCTCGAGCCCGATCACCAGCCCCAGGCGGCTGGTCGCAAAGCCAGGCGAGTCGCGGACCACGATGCAGTCCTTGCCGAGCCGCGCCCCCCACGCCTGCACCGCCGCGAGCACCGCCGGGTCCGTCCGCTCTCCGACCACGATCTCGAGCAGCTTCATCACGTGGACCGGGTTGAAGAAGTGCGTCCCGATCACCCGCTCCGGCCGCGGCACCCCCGACGCGATCGCCGTCACGCTGAGCGAGCTCGTGTTCGTCGCCAGGATCGCCGCCTCGCCGACGACCGCCGCCACCTTGCCGAAGAGCTCCTGCTTGAGCGCGAGCTTCTCGGGCACCGCCTCGACCACGATCTCCGCCCCCCGCACCGCCGCCTCGAGGTCCGCCTCCCCGCGGAGGTTCGCCAGCGCCGCCGCCCGCGTCGCCTCGCTCACCTTCCCCTTCGCCACCCCCGCGTCGAGGTTCGCGCGCACCTTGGCGAGGCCCGCCTCCACCAGGTCGGCGCGGACGTCATAGAGGCGAGTCGGACAACCGGCGGCGGCAGCCACGTGGGCGATCCCGTGGCCCATGGTGCCCGCGCCGAGGACTGCGACCGAAGGAGCTGCGGCGGTCATGCCGGCCTTATAGCCGGTCTGTTAAAAAGGAGAAGCGCCGCGGTGTGGGCCGCGGCGCTGTGCGAAGGGAGGGACTCGAACCCTCACAGGTTACCCCACTAGATCCTTAGTCTA
>CAZMML010000009.1:0-15171 GCA_964567335.1 uncultured Nannocystis sp.
CCCGCGCATGATCACCATCGGCGCGCGGCTCACGAAGCCGCTCGAGAGCACCAGCGCGTCGACCCCGTCGCGCGCCAGCAGCCCCGCCGCGGCGATCCCCTCGTCCAGCTCCATGCCGCCCGGGAAGCCGTCGCGCATGTTGACCTTGACCAGCACCGCGAGCTCCCCCCGCGCGGCGGTCAACGCGGCCGCCACCGCCTCGCGCATGAAGCGGGCCCGACCGGCGAGCGAGCCGCCGTAGGCGTCGCGGCGGTGGTTGGTCGCCGGCGAGAGGAACTGGCTGAGCAGGTAGCCGTGGCCGGCGTGGACCTCGACCGCGTCGAAGCCCGCGTCCGCGGCTAGCCGCACCGCCCGGCCGAAGCTCGCGACCACGCGCGCGATGTCGGCCCGGTCCATCGCCCGCGGCCACGTCGGTCCATAGAGGTTGAAGCGGGCCGAGGGCGCGATCGGTCGCCCGCCCGCCAGCGCCCGCTTGGCCATGTTGCCGCAGTGGCCGAGCTGGATCGACGCCTTCGCCCCGGCCGCGTGGACCGCGTCCGTGAGCGCGCGCAGGCCCGGGACGACCTCGGGCCGGATCCACAGTTGATGCGGGAAGGAGAGCCCGCTCCGCTCGACCGCCGCGTACGCGACCGTCGTCATCCCCACCCCGCCCTCCGCCAGCGCGCGGTGGTAGGCGAGCAGCTCCGGCGAGGGCGCGTGGCCCGGGCACATGCCCTCAAAGGCCGCCGCCCGGATCGAGCGGTTGCGCAGCACCACCGGGCCGATCGCGCAGGGCTCGAAGAGCTGGGGCATCACGACCCTGGCTTGCGGTGCCCGCCGAGCTTCAGCTTCAGCCCCCCCCGAGAGGGATCCGCGGCCGGCGCGACCGGCGCAGCCGGCTCCTTGGGGGCCGGCTCGGAGGGCGCGGGCGTCGCCGGCGTGTCCGGCTCCGGCTCCGTCGGCGGCGCGGTGTCGACCAGGGGCACCTCAGGCTTGGCCTCACCGAGGAAGGCGTCGACCTCCGCGCGGCGTTCGTCGCGGAGCGCCTGCTCCTCGAGCAAGAGGAGGCTGATCCACTGCTCGTCGGCGAAGCTGATCTCGCCGCCGGCCGCGACCATGAACTCGGTTCGGGGCGCGACCGGACGCACGAAGGCCTGCGGCGCCCGCGGCATGCGGATGCCCTGGAAGGCCACCGCGAGGCACTGCCGCACCTTCTCGGGCAGCGCGCCTGAATCGACGCGGTTGACCAGCGTGTTGCCCTCGCGATCGAGCAAGTTGAGGCCCTCGACCTTGTACGTGCCCGGCGCGGCGCGACCGGCGAAGCAGCCCTTGCCTCGCATCGCCGCGATCGCCTGCTGGCGGCGCAGCTCCGCCTGCGCCTTGGGCGAGCGGTCCTCGGAGCCGTCCCCGAGGCTGACCCAGTAGATCACGTCGAGGTACTGCACCATCCCCGTCCGGTTGGGGATCCACGTGCGGGCCTCGATCGCCTGCTTGAGGCAGGGCTCGATCTCGGTGTCCTTGAAGCCGGTGTCGAGGACCTCGGTGCGCAGCACCTCGCCGTCGGGAGAGAGCCGGACCCGGAGCTTGATCTGCCCCTCGGGGACGTCGACGTAGGCGTCCTCGCCGTCGCGCTTGCCCCGCTTCATCGTCAGGATCGCCCGGTTGATGAAGCACGCCGCGGCCGGGGCGCGGAGCGCCTGAGCGATGTCGTTGAGGCGCTGGAGGTCGAAGATGTTCTCCGCGCGCCGCGAGGGCAGGATGATCACCCCCTCGCTGCTGCTGCGGACCGCCTTCTTGATGTAGCGCTGGGCCTGGCCGAACGAGTTCATCCCGGTGGGCTTGAGCTCACTGCGGGCCGCGCACCCGGGCAGCCAGAGCCCGAGGACGCCGGCCAGCCCGAGTCCGCAGGCGAGCCTTCGCGCCGTTCGCGCAAATCGCGCAGAGATCGAAGGGGTGCCCACGGCCTCTGGCATAGCACAGCGAAGTTGGCTATGGGGATCGGGTGCTGCAACATACTCCCCTCCACGACGCACACCTCGCCCGCGGCGCCAAGATGGTCGACTTCGGCGGCTGGCACATGCCGCTGCAGTACGAGGGCATCCTCGCCGAGCACCGGGCTGTCCGCACCGGGGTCGGGATCTTCGACGTCTCGCACATGGGCGAGATCGACTTCGTCGGCGCCGGCGCCCTCGCCGTCGTCCAGCGGCTGATCACCAACGACGCCTCCAAGCTGGTCGACGGCAAGGCGATGTACACCTGCGTGTGCTACGAGGACGGCGGGATCGTCGACGACTGCATCGTCTACCGCCACCACGCCGAGTGGCTGCGGATCGTCGTCAACGCCTCCAACATCGCCAAGGACTTCGCCCACTTCGTCGGCGCCGCCGCGGGCGACTGCACGATCAACAACAACTCGGGGCGCGTCGCCCTGATCGCGGTCCAGGGGCCCAAGGCGCGCGCGCTGGTCGCCAGCCTCGCCGGCGGCGACGCCCTGCTCCAGGTCCCCTCCTTCGGCTTCGCCCCGGCGCAGATCGCCGGCTTCGGCGTCGTCGCGGCCCGCACCGGCTACACCGGCGAGGACGGCTTCGAACTCTTCGTCGACGCCGACGACGCCATCCCCGTGTGGGAGGCCCTCCTGGCCGGCGGCGCCGCCCCGATCGGCCTCGGCGCCCGCGACACCCTCCGCCTCGAGGCCAAGCTCTGCCTCTACGGCAACGACATCGACGCCACCACGACCCCGCTCGAGGCCGGGCTCGCGTGGGTGGTCAAGCTCGACAAGCGCGCGCGCGGCGAGGACTTCATCGGCGCCGAGGCGCTCGCCAAGCAGCGAGAGAACGGCCTGACGCGCGCCCTGATCGGGTTCCGCGTGACCGACAAGAACATCGCCCGCCACGGGGCCGAGGTCGTCGACGCGGCCGGCGCGGTGATCGGCCAGGTCACCAGCGGCGGCCCCGCGCCGACCGTGGGCGGCGCGGTCGGCATGGCCTACGTCCCGATCGCCCTCCAGGCCCCCGGCACCCTCCTGACGATCCGCCAGCGCGGCCGAACCTTCCCGGCCGAGGTCGTCAAGGGCCCCTTCTACAAGCGGCCCGCCTGATCTCCCGTCCGCACGCCCAGCCCCCGGAGCCAGCCAAGAACATGCAAGACCAATTCCCCAGCGACCTGCGTTACACCAAGGACCACGAGTGGGCACGCCTCGAGGCTGACGGCACGATCACCGTCGGCATCACCACCCACGCCGTCGACGCCCTCGGCGACATCACCCTCGTCACCCTCCCGGAGGCGGGCACGCGCGTCGACGCCCACGCGCGCTTCGGCGACATCGACTCGGTCAAGGCCGTGTCGGAGCTCTTCGCTCCGGTCAGCGGTGAGGTGGTCGAGGTCAACCGCGCCCTCGCGGACGCCCCCGAGACCGTCAACCAGGCCCCCTACGCCGGCGGCTGGATGATCCGCCTCCGCCCCGCGGACCCGGCCGACCTCGACTCGCTGCTGACCGCCGAGCAGTACGCCGCGCACGTCCACGCGGGCGGGTGAGGAGTCCCGTGCGCTCGGTCGTGCTCGCCGCGGCGCTCGCAGCTCCGACGGCGCCCCCACCCCGGGCGCCGGAGCCGACGCCCTTGCCGACCTCGGCCAACGTCCCGCCGGAGACGGCGGCCGAGGGTCCCTCCGAGGATCCGCCGACCTCCGTCCCCAAGATCCCGGCGCCAGGTTCCACCCTCCCGGCAGGTGGACCCACGCCGGTCACCGAGGACACCCTCGCCGCGCTCGGCATGAAGCGGCAGCGCGACGGAACCCTCCTCTACGTGGACTCGGGAAAGCGCTTCACCGCCACCTTCAACCCCGACGGGAGCGTCCGCTTCGGCGATCGCTGGGGCCGGGACCAGCACGGCAAGCGCATGCGCGGCAGCGGGTGGGCGCTCATGCAGGTCAACCCTGGCGGGCTCGGGCTCAACGGCCCTTCGGAGTGGCTCCTGGCGCTCCAGGACAAGATGGGCGGTCCGGAGGTCCATGGCGCGGCCAAACGGGAGTTCCTCAACCGAACGGCCGAAGTCCGCACCCGGATGACGATCGCCTGGACGCTGCAGATCCTCGATTTCCGGCTGCGCGGCCTCGAGCAGGAGCTCTTTTCCCTGTGGAGCGCGAAGGTACCGGCAGCGGCGCGGCGCGAGCTGCTCTTCCAGCGCTGGGACGAGTGCGACGAGGCCTTCTCGGTCACGCCCGAGGGCGAGATCACCGCGGAAGCCGCGTCCGTCGTCGACCAGGCCCGCATCGAGACCGCGGAGAAGGCACGTCGGGTGATCGAGGGGTTCATCCGTCGCCAACTCCCGGGCACGAGCACCGATGCCTTCACCCCGACCGAGCTGGCTGACATGAACGGCCGCCGGGTCAGCAAGCAGCCCTTCCAGCCCTACACCAAGCGGAAGTAGCCGGACGCGAGCCTCGGGCTCGACGTCCTTGAACCAGTCAATTAGTCAATATTCTTCGATCGATATCTATCCTCTTGGATGTATCGATAGAAGTCGGAGAGACCCCGGGTGGCGCTGGCTGCGGGCGCCGATCCGCGCTGGACCTCGGCGTACGCGCGACGGGCCTTTCAGCGCCCGGCGCTGGCGGCTACGCAGATCCTCGTACGTCGGTCCCGCGAATCGCCGCGACGATCGAGCCCAGCTCCCTGGAGTTGGTGCCCGGGACCTTCGTCGGATCCATGTACCTCTCGAACCCATGAGCCAACCCAGCACCATATGGCTTTACATATTTTTGCTTATCTCTCCGTAATCTAGAATAAAATCTATTCGACATCCCCGCGACGCGGCGTCTCCCGGTGAATTCCCCGACGAGCTCCGGCGCCTGTTCCTCACTCCGAGTTCGTACTTGATGACCTGGCCGCCCAGACCGAACAACGTTTCCGCGTCCGGCCGGTGTCAGCAGTCCGCGCGATCCGCGCGACCCTCCGCCGGCGCTGCGCTCGGGGAGCTCTTCAGGTACCTTTTTCACGTCCGCCCCCGGCATGAAGCCCCCGAGTTCAGGAGCGCGGCCGCGGGTCTCCGTGGCAGCGGCCAGGAGGAACTGATGCAGACGATCGCCGAGATGTACATCGAGCAGGGCCGGCTCCCGTCCTGGGTGAGCGCGCGAGTGCGCACCTCGGACGAGCGTCAGCTCATGCGCAGGATGGACCGGCTCCTCGGCGCGACGACCCTCGACGACGTATTCGCATGAGCCGCGGAGGTACCTCGATGATCCAACCCGCCCTGCAGCCAGAGCTCGCGCGTTTCCGCGAGGACTACCCGATCCTCGCGGACACCCTCTTCTTCAACAGCAACAGCATGGGTCCCATGCCGCGGCAGGCCGCCGCCGCGCTCCAGCGCTACGCGGCCGACTGGGCGCGCGAGGGCGTCGAGGTGTGGCCGCACTGGTTCGACGTGATCCGCGAGGTCGCCGACAGCGCGGCGCGCTTCCTCGGGGCCCCCCCCGGGCAGACGATCCTCAACCAGAACGTCGCCTACTTCCAGGCCGCGGTCGCCAGCGCCCTCGACTTCTCGGGCGGCCGGACGCGGGTCGTCGTCGAGGCGCTGCAGTTCCCCAACGTCTTGTACGTGTGGGAGCGGCACCGCGAGCTCGGCGCTGAGCTCGTGCTCGTGCCCTCCGACGACGGCATGACCGTGCCGACCGAGCGCATGCTCGCGGCGATCGATGAGCGCACCGCGATCGTCCCCCTCTCCCACGGGATCTACGTCTCCGGCGCGCTCCAGGACGTCACCGCGATCACCCGCCGGGCCCACGAGGTCGGCGCCCTGGTGATGGTCGACGTCTACCAGACCGCCGGCTGCGTCCCGATCGACGTCGCCGAATGGGACGCCGACATCGTCGTCGGCGGCAGCCACAAGTGGCTCTGCGGCGGCCCAGGCACCGCCTTCCTGTGGATGAAGCCCGAGCTGCGCGCGCGCCTGCACCCGCGCATGACCGGCTGGCTCGGGCACGCCGACCCCTTCGCCTTCGAGCCCGCCCCGATCCGCTACGCCGACGACCACCGGCGCTTCCTCGCCGGCACCCCCTCGGTGCCGGCCTACTACGTCGCCCAGGCCGCCTACGAGAACTTGCACGCGATCGGCGTGCCGCGGATCCGGGCCCACAACCTCGCGCTCTGCCAGCGGATCCTCGACCGCGCCCAGGCCGCCGGCCTGAGGGTCCACTCCCCGCTCGCCCACGACCAAAGGACCGGCTTCGTCGCCGTCGACTTCCCCGGCAGCGAGGCGGCGTCGAAGCGGCTGATCGAGGAGCGGGTCAAGCTCGACTGGCGCCCGAATTGCGGCCTGCGGCTCGGGCCCCACTTCTTCAACACCGAGGACGAGGTCGAGCACCTCATGGATCGGATCGTCGACCTCGCCGGCCGCGCGTGATCGCCATGCACCCCGACTACGCGAGGATCTACGCCGCGATCGCCCGCGTCCCGCGCGGTCGCGTCGCCACCTACGGCCAGATCGCCGCGCTCGCCGAGCTCCCCGGCCGCGCCCGGCAGGTCGGTTACGCGCTCCACGCCCTCCCGCCCGGGAGCCCGATCCCCTGGCAGCGCGTCGTCAACGCGCGCGGCGAGATCAGCCTCGGCGGCGCCTGCGCAGTCCGGCAGCGCGAGCTGCTGGCGAGCGAGGGCGTCGAGCTCGACGAGGGACGGATCGACCTCGCCCGCTACCAGTGGCGTCCGCGGGCCCGCCCGCCCGCGACGCGCCCGCGGGCTCACTCGAGCGGGTAGTCGGTGTATCCGCGCTCGCCCGGCGTATAGAAGGTCGCGTGGTCCGGCTGGGCCAGCGGCAGCCCCGCGCGCATGCGCGAGACCAGGCGCGGGTTGGCGATGAAGGGCCGGCCGAACGCGATCAGATCGGCCTTCCCCTCGCTCAGGTCGGCCTCCGCCCGGGCCGCGTCGTAGCCCCCGCAGAGGATCATCGCCCCGCGGAAGGTCGCGCGGAGCGCCGCCTTCATCTCGGCCGGCACCGGCGGCGTGCCCATCGCCGAGTGGTCGACCACGTGGAGGTAGACGAGGCCGAGCGCCGACAGCTCCGCGGCCAGCGCGGTGTAGAGCTCGGCCGTCGCCGGGTCCGGCGACATCCCGCCGAGCACGCCGAAGGGCGAGAGGCGCATCCCCACCCGCTCGGGGCCGATCGCCGCCGCGGTGCGGCGCGCCGCCTCGACCGCGAAGCGGATCCGGCCCTCGATCGAGCCGCCCCAGCGGTCCTGGCGGGCGTTCGCCGCCGTGTTGAGGAACTGCTCGATCAGGTAGCCGTTCGCGCCGTGCAGCTCGACGCCGTCGAAGCCCGCCTCCATGGCGCGGAGCGCCGCCGACGCGAAGCTGGCCAGCGCCGCCTCGATGTCCTCGTCGCTCATGACCTCGGGGACAGGGTGCGGCTGCGGCCCCTCGCTGTCGGTGAACATCACCCCGGGCGCGGCGATCGCCGAGGGACCGAGCAGGCGCGCCCCCGCCGGCAAGTTCGCCGGGTGCCCGACGCGCCCGCTGTGCATGAGCTGGATGAAGATCCGCGACCCGCCCTCGTGCACCGCCGAGGTCACCGCGCGCCAGCCGGCGACCTGCGCGTCGCTGAAGACCCCGGGCATGCGCGCGTAGCCGAGGGCGTCCGGCGTCGGCGCCGTCCCCTCGGTGATCAGGAGCCCCGCCTCGCTGCGCTGCCCGTAGAAGGTCGCCATCACAGGACCCGGCACGTTGCCCAGCGCCCGGTTACGGGTCATGGGCGCCATGACGACGCGGTTGCGGAGGGAGAGGCGACCGAGGGTGGTGGGGGAGAACAGAGAACCAGACATTGGGCCGATCCTGGGGCGCGCGAGGGCCCTGCGGAAGTCCTCTTCGCGGGCGAGTGTGTTGTCGCTGGCGCAACAATCCGCGTTCCGCGACGGAGCTCACGCGACGCCCCGCCCTGCATCCCGCCGCCGGCTGCTACAGCGTGCGTATGCACGCCCTGCAGGGCATGTCGGCCGAGGCGCTCGCGCGCGCCTTTCCGGCGCTCAGCGCGGCCGAGGCGCGACGGGTCGTCTCGGCCGTCACCCGCGGGGCCGCCGTCCTGGGCGGATCCCTGCCGCAGGTGCGACGCGCCGGTCAGGACCAGCTCCGGGCGGGCGGACACGTGCCGACGCTCGCGCTGCGGGCCGAGCGTGGCGCCGCGGACGGCTTCGTCAAGTACCTCTTCGAGGCCGACGGCGGAGCGATCGAGGCCGTGCGGATCCCGCTCGAGAAGCCCGGACGCGCCACGATCTGCGTCAGCTCGCAGGTCGGGTGCGGCCTCGCGTGCGCCTTCTGTGCCACCGGACGTCTCGGTCTCCGCCGCAACCTCGAGGCGTGGGAGATCGTCGAGCAGGTGCGCCAGATCCGGGCCCGCGCCCCCGCCGGCACGCACTTCCGCGGGGTCGTCTTTCAGGGCATGGGCGAGCCGCTCGCCAACCTCGACCGTGTGCTCGCGGCGATCGCCGCGCTCTCGGACCCCTCCGGGCTCGCGATCGACGCCCGCGGCATGACCCTGTGCACCGCCGGGTTGCCCGCCGGGATCCGCCGCCTCGCGCGCGAGGAGCCGCGCGTGCGCCTCGGGATCTCTCTGGGGAGCGCACGCCCGGATCGTCGCCGGAGCCTCATGCCGATCGAGGGCGCCCACCCGCTGCCGGAGGTCCTGGACGCCGCGGCCGAGCACGCCCGCCGCACCGGCCTCGCGCCGATGTTCGCCCTGACCCTGCTCCGCGGGCACAACGAGGGCCTCGAGGACGCCGCGGCCCTCGCCGCGCTCGTCCACGAATTCACCGCCCGCGCGGGCGTCCGCCCGCGCCTGACGCTGCTCGCCTACAACCCGATCGCGGCCGGCGTCGAGGACCCCTTCGAGCGCGTCCCGCCGGGGGCCGAGGCGGCGTTCCGCGATCGCCTCGCCGCCCTCGGCGTCTTCACCCACCGCCGCTACAGCGGCGGCGGCGAGGTCTCCGCCGCCTGCGGCCAGCTCGCGGCCCGCGGCTAGGTCCGCAAGCGTGCGGTTGCGCGCGCGCCGGGAACCAAGGTAGGCCCGGCCATGCGCTCTTTCGCTCGCCTCCGCCCTCTATGCACCACCGCCGCCACCCTCGCGCTCACTGCGGCCGCCTGTTCGACGCCGGCCCCTGACGAGGCGAGCGCCTCCGAGTCCTCGAGCACGGGCGCGTCCAGCACCACCAGCCATGAGGCCTCGTCCGGCGACGGCTCGACCTCGAGCGACCACGCGACCACCGGCGTGGGCTCCACGACGACGAGCACGACCAGCGCCTCCACCACGAGCGCCGGTTCGACCGGCGAGGGCTCGAGCGGCGACGCCACCGGCACCTCCACCGGCGACACGGGAAGCTCCGGCACTTCCGGCACTTCCGACACCACCGACACCTCCGGCGACGGCACCTCCGGCACCTCGGGCGACGGCACCTCCGGCACCGGCTCGAGCACCGGCGAGCCGCTCGAGGAGATCGTCGAGGTCCAGCTCCTCGCCTTCAACGACTTCCACGGCAACCTCGAGCCGCCGAGCGGCAGCAGCGGCAAGATCACCCTGCCCGACAACACCGCCGTCGACGCCGGCGGGGCCGCCTTCTTCGCCACCCACCTCGCGGCCCTGCGCGCCGAGAACCCGAACACCCTGGTCGTCTCGGCGGGCGACTTGATCGGCGCCTCGCCGCTGATCTCCGGCCTCTTCCACGACGAGCCGACCATCGAGCTCATGAACAAGCTGGGGCTCGACTACAACGCCGTCGGCAACCACGAGTTCGACGAGGGCTGGCAGGAGCTGCTGCGCATGCAAAAGGGCGGCTGCCACCCGATCGACGGCTGCCAGGACGGCACCCCCTTCCCCGGCGCCGCCTTCGAAATCCTGGCCGCCAACGTGCTCGTCCAGGAGGAGCCCGCGATCTCCCTCCTCCCGAGCTACGCGATCCGCTCCATCGCCGGGGTCAAGATCGGCCTGATCGGCATGACCCTCGAGGGCACCCCGGACATCGTCAACCCGCTCGGCATCGCCGGCCTGACCTTCGTCGACGAGGCCGCGCGGGCCAACGCGCTCGTCCCCGAGCTCAAGGCCCAGGGCGTCGAGACGATCGTCGTGCTCCTGCACGAGGGCGGGCTGCAGACCGGCACCTTCGACCAGTGCGTCGGGATCTCCGGCGCGATCGTCGACATCGCCGCCGCGATGGACCCCGAGATCGACGTCCTGATCACCGGCCACACCCACGCCGCGTACAACTGCGTGCTCGGCGGCCGGATCGTCACCAGCGCCGCCTCCTTCGGGCGCCTGATCACCGACATCGACCTCGAGATCAGCACCAAGAGCGGCGACGTCACCGCCGCCAGCGCCGCCAACGTGATCGTCACCCGCGAGCTCGCGGATCCCGGCATCGGCTCCTTCGTCGGCGACTACAAGGCCCTCGTCGCGCCCCTCGCCAACAAGCCGATCGGCACGATCACCGCCACGCTCGAGCGCTTCCCGCCGCCCAACGGCCCCGGCATCTCGACGATGGGGCTCGTCGCCGCCGACGCGCAGCTCGAGGCGACCGAGGACGTGATGCTCGGCGCCGCCGAGATCGCGTTCATGAACCCCGGCGGCGTGCGGGCCGACCTCCTCTACCCCGCCGCCCCGAACGAGCCGAAGGACGGGGTCGTCACCTACGGCGAGATCTTCACGGTCCAGCCCTTCGGCAACAGCCTCGTGGTGATGACGCTGACCGGCGCGCAGATCAAGCTGCTGCTCGAGCAGCAGTTCCAGAACGGCCTCGAGCGCGTGCTGCAACCCTCGGCGGGGTTCACCTACGCGTGGAGCAAGAGCGCCATGTTCGGCAAGAAGGTCGACCCGGCGACGATGAAGCTCGGCGGCGCCGTGATCGACCCCGCCAAGTCCTACCGCGTCACCGTCAACAGCTTCCTCGCCGCCGGCGGCGACGGCTTCTCGGTGCTCGTGCAGGGCACCGACCGGCTCGGCGGCGCCCTCGACCTCGACGCGCTCGAGGCCTACTTCGCCGCCCACTCCCCCGTCTCGCCGCCCCCGCTCGACCGCGTCGTGCTCATGCCCTGAGCGGCCGAGCGCCCGCTCAGGGGCAGGGGAAGATCGCGTCGAGCGCCGTCACGCCCTCGGCGACGTCCGCCGCGGTCGGGGCCTTGTTGGCCCACAGCGCCTTCAGCACCCCCGCGTTGGTCGCGTCGCGGGCGTCCGCCTCGAGCTGCAGCGCCGGGCCCGCCGTGCTGAGGAAGGCCCACTCGGCCTCGCGCGGGGCGCCCGCGCAGGCCGCGTCGAAGAAGGCCTCCATGTGGCCGCGGATCACCACCGCGAGCGCGCGGTGGAGCGACTGGTCGAGCTGCTCCCAGCCCTGTTCGAAGAGGTCCTGCTGCTCCGGGGTGAGCATCTCGAGGAGCGGGTAGTTGCCCATCCCGTCCTTCGTCAGGTCGCGCCAGCACCGCATCGCCATGATGCCGTCGTGCACCCGCTCGTGGGTGTTCGTGCTGAGCGCGCGGACCTCGCCCGCCAGCCCGAGCCCGCCGTCGATCGACTCGCCGCCCGTGTAGTAGGCCCAGGTCGCGTCGCAGTCCTCGGCCGTCTCGGTCGCGCAGGTGTTCGCCTCCTTGTAGATCGACAGGGTCAGGAACCAGACCAGCGCGCCGTGGATCCGGGCCGCCTCCACGTTGGGGTCGCCCTCGCCGAGCTGCCCCTTGGCGAACGCGTCGTCGACGATCGGCTGGATCGTGCTCGGGCCGATGCAGCGCGCGGGGTACTTGGTGACGTTCGCCGCGACCGTACACTGCTTGTCGGAGTCGACCTGCGGGTCCCAGTCGGACATCGGGATCGGATCCACGTGCAGGTCCTCGCGCCGGGCGAGGCGCGACTCGAGGCCCTCGGGGATCACGTACTGGTCGCGCGCGGCCGTGAAGTCGTCCTTCGTCGGGTCCTTCTTGCGCCACAGGAGGTCGGCCATCTTCTCGTAGGCGTCGATCCGCGCCTGCGCGCCCGGGATCCCGGCGACCAGCATGTAGGGCCCCATGTCCGAGACGCACGCGGGCCACACGTCATCCGCGGAGTTGTTGGTCCGGGGCGTGTAGTCCGTCGCCTCCGGCGCGCACGCCCCCTCGTCGATCGCCGAGATCGCGAGCCCCTCACAGTTGTCGGGCGTCCCGCTGGTGGACGTCGGCTCGGTCGCGGTCTCGCCGGTGCTCCCGGTGGTCTCCGTGTCGGAGGTCCCCCCGCCGCCTGGGCAGGCCGTCGCGCTCGCGGCGACGCAGAGTGAGAGCACCCAGTGGTTCAGGTTCTTCGTCGTAAGGCTCATCGTGGTTTTTCACGCTAGTGGGCCGCGGAGCACGCCTCTAGAGCACTCCCCCGGGCGCGCGGCGCAGGTAGAAACCCGCGGCGCGTCCGCGGCACGGGCTGCGCCTGATCCCCAAGCGTGGGGGTCTAGAAGCCCAGCTCGAGCAAGACGTTGAGGCTCCGTCCGGGTCCGTTCACGCTCGAGCCGTGGTAGCGATAGGGCGCGTCGGTGATGTTCTCGAAGACCATCGTCAGCAGCGCGTGGGGCTGGAAGCGGTAGCCGGCCCGCAGGTCCAACACCGCGAAGCCCGGGGTCCCCCCCCTGGGGATCCGCTGGTCCGACTTGTCCGAGAGCGCCAGGCGCGTCTGCTCCCGCGCCCAACGGAGCACGGACGCGAGGTAGAAGCCCTGGGGGTGGCGCCAGCTGATCTCCACGGTCCCGTTGAGGGGAGGCACGCGCGACAGGGGCAGGCGCGCAGGGTCTCCCCCGGGCACCGGGTTCGGGCCCTCGCCCCACGCGTACGCGATCGTCGCGCGCGCCCCCATCCCCGCGGGCAGAAAGACCCGCGCCGACCCGTCGACTCCCCGGAGCACGCTCGTGCCCTCGAGGTTCGTGAGGCGGAACACCGTCTTGGAGGACGCGCAACCGACGTCGGCCCCGGGCGGACACTCGCTCTTGCTGAAGGGCGCCCGCGCGATCATCCCCTCGATCGAGGTGCGAAAGCCGAACACGGACAGCTCCAGCCAGGGTCGCTCGACCTTGAAGCCCGTCTCGAGCGAGAGCGCCTTCTCGGGCCGAAGATCCGCGTTCTCGCCCTGATAGCCGGCGCCCGTCTGCTGACGACTCGTCAGGTCGTCCATGTTCGGCGCGCGGAAGCCCTGGTCGACGTTTACGATCCAGCGCACCCCCTCGGCCAGCCCGAGCGCGACGCCGCCGCTGCCGACGCCCGCCCCCCACACCCGATCGACCGCGCGGGACTCGGACATCGGGTCCCCCGGCGCGTTCGCGTACACCAGCGCCCCGCGCCCGCCGGCCCGCAGCGTGAGGCGGCCGAAGAGGTCGAGTTGGGCCTCGGTCCACAGCCCCGAGGTCAGGTACTTGCCGCCGCTCAGGTACTGCCCGCGGCTGAGCGCGCGGGTGATGTCGACGTCCAGGTACTGGTTCCACGCGCGGCTGGTGATGAAGTCGAGGTAGGCGTCGAGGCCGTAGGACACGCGGAGCTGGACCCCCTTCGCCAGGCGGAGGTTCTTGGTCGAGATCTGGGCGCTGGTGCCGATCGAGTCGACATCGTCGCGGCCGACGAAGCGGTAGGTCGACTCTGCGCCGCGGTCGAGGCGGCGACGCTCGTGCTGACGCTGATAGCTGAGGGTCCAGCGCGCCCGCTCCGCCGCGGCCGGGCCGCCGCTCGCCTCGAAGGCCGAGTACACCAGCGTCCGGAACTGCTGCTCGTAGGTCAGGCACTCCGACTGCGGCGCGGTCGCGGGCGGGCAGCGGTCCGTGCGCGGCGCGTCCATCTGTCGGTAGTCGTAGTACCCCAGGGTCACCCGGTGCCGCTCGCTCGCCTTCCACACCAGGCGCGCGTCACCGGTGAGCTCGCGGAAGCCGGTGCCGCGCTGCGTCACCCCGTCGGCGGCGAAGAGCGGCACCTTGACCTCCGAGCCGTCTGCCGGCGCGAAGATCTTCCCGCCGGTCCGCAGCAGCCCGACGTCGCGGTAACCGATCCCGCCGACCAGCCCGACCTTGCCGCCGTACCCGACGTCGAGCTGCGCCGCGCCGCCGAGCTCGCCGTCGGCCCTGCCCGTCCGCAGGCCCGGCGTCGAGTGCCCATTCCACTTGCGCGGGCCCAGCGCGCGCGCCGGCGCGAGCGGCGTCGCCAGCAGCGCCCCGCCCATCGCGTCCGAGCCGTAGCGCGTCGACGCCGCGCCGCGCAGCACCTCGAGCTTCTGCAGCGTCCGCGAGTCGATCGTGAAGAAGTACTGGTTGGGCCCTTGACGGAAGGTGCTCGTGTTGAGCCGGATCCCGTCGAACATCATGATCGTCTGCTGGCCCGTCAGGCCGCGCACGTAGGGCGAGCCCTGCCCGTGCGCCGTCTGCTGCACGTACACCCCAGGCTCGTAGCGGAGCGCGTCCGGGGCCGAGCGCGGCAGGCGCTCCTCGAGCTCGCGCCGGGTAACCACGCTCGCCGCCCGCGTCTCGTGGACCGGCCGCACCCGGGGTCCGCGGACCACCGTGCGGCCGACCTTCCGCGCCCGCTCGGCCGCCTCGCGGGTCAGCTTCGTGGGCGCGGGCGCCTTCGCCCCGTAGCGCTCACGCGGGGCCGCGGGCGCGGGCTCTGGCGCCGCGACGGGGGGCCCGGCCAGCGTGACGCTCGCGAAGATCCAGGAGTGGAGCGCCGCCGCCGACAATTCAGGCGGATTGTCGGGTAAAGCCGACGGGCGGGACAAACACCGGGGGGGCGAGCAGGTGGATCCCCTCGGTCCTCGGACGCGCCGGTCAAACACGCCCCGACGGCGCGGGGAAGCCTCACTCCGCCAGCTCGATCAGCGTCTGCAGCAGCACGTTGGCGCCCGCCTCGAGGTGCTCGGGCGCGGTGCGCTCGGCGACGTTGTGGCTGATCCCCTCGACGCTCGGCACGAAGATCATCCCGCTCGGGCAGTTCGGCGCGAACATCTGCGCGTCGTGCCCCGCGCCCGAGGGCATGCGGCGGACGCTGTGCCCGAGCGCCCGCGCGTGGGCCTCCACCTGCGCCACGATCGCCGCGTCGAAGGTGACCGGGGCGAAGCGGGCCAGCGGGCGGCGGCTCGCGCGGACCCCCTCACGCGCCGCGAGCTCCTCGACCATCGCGAAGGCGCGGGCCTCCGCCTGCTGGAGGATCGCCTCGTCCGTGTTGCGGAGGTCGAGCGT
>CAZMML010000009.1:15181-16862 GCA_964567335.1 uncultured Nannocystis sp.
TGGGCACCACGTTGATCAGGTTGGGCGTCAGCGTCAGCGCCCCCACCGTGGCGACCTGCGGGTGCCCGATCTCGACCGCCAGCCGGCGCAGGAACACCGCGATCTCGGCCGCGACCAGCCCGGCGTCGCGGCGCAGCGCGATCGGGGTGGTGCCGGCGTGGTTCGACACCCCGTGCAGCGTCACCTCCGACCACGAGATCCCCTGAACCCCGGTGACCGCGCCGATCGTGATCCCCTCGCGATCGAGCACCGGCCCCTGCTCGATGTGCAGCTCGACGTACGCGTGGGCATGCAGCGCGCAGGGGGCCGGGCCCGCGTAGCCGATCCGGCGCAGCTCGTCGCCGACCGACTTGCCGTCGATCCCGACCGTCGCCAGCGCGGCCTCCAGCGGCAGCGCGCCCTGCTGGACCGCGCTTCCCATCATGTCGGGCGCGAAGCGGGCCCCCTCCTCGTTGGTGAAGAAGGCCACCGCCAGCGGCCGCCGCGTCGTCACCCCCGCCGCGTCGAGGGTCGCGCAGACCTCGAGGCCGGCGAGCACGCCGAGGTTGCCGTCGAGGATCCCGCCGGTGCGGACCGTGTCGATGTGCGAGCCGGTGACCACCGGCGGCAGGTCCTCGCGGCCCGCGCGGACGCCGACCACGTTGCCGATCGCGTCGACGCTGACCTGCAGCCCGAGCGCCCGCATCCACGCGACCACCTGGTCGCGGCCCTCGCGGTCGGCGTCGGTCAGGGCGAGGCGGCACACCCCGCCGCCGGGGATCGCCCCGATCTGCGCCAGATCGGCGATCCGGCGGTGGAGGCGCGGGCCATCAATGCGCAGCGTGGACAGCGTGGTCATCGTTCCCCTCCGCCAGCAGGCGGACATAGTTGGTCTGGCCCGGGGCGAGCACCGCCTCGCGGATCCAGCGGATGATCGTGAAGACCCCGAGGTCGACCTCGACGCTCGCCTCGCCCGCGGCCGTCGCCGCCGGGTCCGCCGGGTCGAAGGACACGTCGAAGCCCGCGCCGGAGAAGCGCGCCCGACCGGCCGCGAACTCGGCGACGTAGAGCGCCCCCCTCACCCGCGCGCGCACCCGCGACCCGCCCGCCTCGAAGTAAAAGCCGTCGTGGCTGGTCAGCGCCTCGAAGTCCGCGCGCACCCCGAAGAAGCGCGGCTTGACCACGTAGGGCCCGCCGTCCTCCGGGCAGAACACGTCGCAGTTGCCGCACTCGTTGCAGAAGTCGGCGAAGTTCGCGTACTGCGAGCCCTTGTGGGCCACGAGGCGCCCCTCCTCGCGGGCCTGCCAGCCCGCCGCGCCGCGGGTCAGCTTCACCAGCGGCACCTCCTGCGCCGGGATCTCGAGCACGAAGTTCGCGTCGTTCGGGCACACCGGCACGCACTTGTTGCACGAGAGGCAGTCGAAGAGCGCCAGCCGGCTGCCGACCTTGCGCGGCGGCCTCGCGTTCTTCGCCTGCGCGTAGCGCGGCTCGGCCAGGCACGCCGCCGCGTAGGAGCGCGTGCCGAGCAGCGCCGCCGCCGACGCCCACGCCGCCAGGCGCTCCCCCGCCGCCGCCCGCAGGTCGCCGCCGCCCGCCAGCGCCGCGCGGCAGGCCGCCAGCGTCGGGTCGTCCGCGGCCAGCCCGAGCGACGCCAGCGCCGCCTCGCCGTGTCCGCGCGCCCGCACCACGTAGCTCGCCAGGT
>CAZMML010000010.1:0-16475 GCA_964567335.1 uncultured Nannocystis sp.
GCGGATCGCCCGCCAGGCGGGGTAGGGGGGAGATCCTGCTCGATCGCGGGCGCGCTCGCGCGAGATCTGGCGAAAGGTGCGAGCGCCTGGGCGCCGCGGTGCGCCCGCGCGCGGCGCGGCCTGTCTGATCGGTCATCTCGGCCGCCTCGCGCGAAAACATGCGCGGGGGGCCGCGTACCCGCCGGCCGGAGTGCTGATAACCTGGAGCCCGATGCGGACGACGTTGATCGCGGCGGGACTCGTGGGACTCACCATCAGCCCGGCGGCGTGCAAGCGAGGCGGAGACTCCGAGGCCCCCGGCGGCGAGTGCGGCGGGATGTGTGGGCGCGGGACCCGCTGCGACGGCAGGGCCTGTGTGGTCGACTACTCCCAGGACATCTGCAACACCGGGGTCGAGCCTGTGTCTGAGCCGGTCGTCCCGACCAAGCCGCCGATCACGTCGTGGGGTGAGTGCACGCTCGATCGCAACGAGCTGCCCAAGAAGCACGTCCCGGTCGACGACAAGGCGATCCCGCAGTACGACCCGAACCGCGCCCGCACGCTGAACTGGAGCGAGGGCGACGAGCAGCTCAGCGAGCCCGTGCTGATGTCGAACATGCGCGACATCGAGTACAAGATCAACGAGTGCCTGGCGATCGCCGCCTGCTACAACGGCGGCTCGCTCAAGGGCGGCCTCCTCGACTTCGTGATCAGCCTGTCCGGGAAGTCCGGAAAGGCCGCGGCGGTCACGGTGACGGCGCCGCCGGACCTGCAGGTCTACGGGATCGTCCCCTGCGTGCGGAAGGCGATCGCGGACCATCAATTCCCGACCTACGACGGGCCGCCGATGACCATCAAGTACAACATCGAGATCGGGGAGTGAGCGCATGACGGACCTGCTGGCGAAGGTGACGAAGGTGGTCCGCGACCAGGGCGAGCTGAAGGACGACCCGCCGCCCGACGCTCACCTGATCCACGACCTCGGCTTCGACTCGCTCAGCCTCGTCGAGCTCACCCTGGCGCTCGAGCGCCAGTTCGGGCGCGAGATCCCGGACTCCGACGCGATGGGCCTCCGCAGCGTCCGCGAGATCGCCGCCTACCTGGCGCGCCGGCCCACCTAGCCCTCGTCCTTGCGCGGGGCGGCCTCGATCGTCGCCGTCTCCGCTCGGTCGCCGCGCTGGAACTCGATCGACACGCTCTGTCCGACGCGCACGCTTGCGGGGTTGAGCAGCCGCTCCGCGTTCTCGGCGCCGAGGCCCTGGACCTGGGAGCCGTCGACCGCGACGATCCGGTCCCCCGGCTGGAGCCCGGCCTTCTCCGCGGGTCCGCCGATCGTCACCGCCTGAACCCACAGGAAGCGCGGCGCCTTCTCGTCCTCCTTCTGCTTGAGCGGCTCCGGCTTCTCGCCCGGCGGGCGCGGACGTCGGGCCTCCGACGCGACGCTCAGGCGCAGGCCGAGCTCGCCGCGCTCCGGCTTCGGGACCTTGGCGAGGGCGACGCCCTGCACGGTGCCGAGGTCCTTCTCGGCGCCGGGTTCGAGCTCGAATTCCACGCTCGCGCTCTCGCGGCCGGAGATGATGTCGCCGTCGAGGAAGCGCAGGGTGCCCTTGCCCGGGCTGATCCGCCCGACCTCGAAGCGGCCCTCGCGGTCGGTGCGGTCGCCGCCGCCGAGGATCTTCTTGATCGCCTGGCCCGCGTCGACGCTGGTCACGTTCCGCGGGCTGTAGTGCAGCGAGACCCCCGCCAGCGGCGCGCCCGTGCGGGCGTCGACCAGCACGCCGCGCACCTTGCCCCACGGCTGCAGGTCCAGGGTGAGCGTCGGACGCTCGCCCACGCCGAGCGTCAGCTTGTGCTCGACGATCCCGGCGTCGGCGATCGCGGTCAGCGTGTAGACCGTGGGGTCGAGGCGGTCGAGCTTGAACTCGCCGCTGGGGCGGTCGACCTGCTGGTCGTCCGAGGTGAAGCCGCCGCGTCCGGTCTCGCGGCGGACGTTGAGGGTGTAGCGAGGCACCGGGACGCCGTGGTCCCGGACGACCCCGCGGATCTCGCCCAGGGGCGCGAGCTGCAGGCGCAGGTCGGAGCCGAGGACCACCCCGCTGAGCTTGACCCGCGCCGCCCCCTTCTCGCCCTCCGCGCTGACGCTGTAGCGGCGCCGCGCGAGGCCGGTGATTTCGAAGCGCCCGTCCTCGCCGCTCAGCACCGGCTCCCCGCGCATGCCGAGCAGCGCCTCGACGTCGTACTCCTCGTCCTTCGGGGCCGCGGGCGCCTCGCCGACGCGCTCGTCCTTCGGGCGCCGGTCGGGGGTGCGGAAGAGCGCCTCCGCCTCGCTCTCGCGCTCTGGCGTGGCGGTCACCCAGGCGTCCGGGAGGGGCGCGCCGCTCGGGTCGAGGACCACGCCCCGGAGCACTCCATCGCGTCGCTCGACCCGGAGGTCCACGCCCGGCGTGAGCACGCCGGCAACCACGGTCCGGCGGAGCGGCTCGTAGGAGGTGCCCTCGGCGTCGGCCCAACGCACCACGTTGCCCGCGCGGTCCTTCACGCGGATCTCGTACTCGCCGCCCTCGAGCCCGCGCAGGGTGAAGGTCCCGTCCTCGGAGATCGGCGCCTCGTCCTCCCGGTTGAAGTCGAAGTTGAGGCCGCCACCGCGCTGCGGCGCGGTCGTCATGAACTCCACCCGGCCCTTCGTCAGCGGCGCGCCGCCAGCGTCGACGACCCGGCCCGTCACCGTCGCGCGGGGCTGGAGAGTGATCCGCACGTCGCTCGCCCCGCGCGGGCCGACCTCGACGTCGACCTGACCGCGCGCGCCGTCGAGCCCGACCGCGACCACCCGCAGCTTCCCGGGCTGGATCGGTCGCAGCGAGAACTCCCCCTTCGCGTCCGCGGCGCCGCGGACCAGCATGTTCCCGAGGTTCCCGATCACCGTCAGGAACCCTGGCTCCTCGTCCGCGATCTCGAGCGAGATCCGGGCCAGGCCCGGCGGGTCGACCCGCCCCGTAATCGCCACCCCGAGGTCGAGCTCGACGACCGCGTCGCCCACGTCGCGGTCGGCGATCGTGACGACCGGACCGCCCAGGATCTGCGCGGCCGCGGCCGTCCCGACCGCGCCCAGCGAGTAGGTCCCGGGGCGCACCCCGAGCACCTCGAAGTAGCCGTCGGCCGCGCTCGGGGCGACCGCCGCGTGGAAGGTCATCGGGCTCAAGGAGTAGGCGCCGACCATCACGCCGACCAGGGCGCCGCGCGGCTCGCCGCGCGGGACGACAAAGCCGGAGATCTTGAAGGCCCGGTCGACCACGAGCTCGACGCCGGTCACCACCTCGCCGAGGCCGAGCTCGACCTTCACCGGCTCGCGCGACGCGTGCCCGGCGGCCAGCGCCGCCAGCGCGTGGCTCCCCGAGCCGAGCCCGGCGATCCGGAAGCGGCCCTGCGCGTCGGTGAGGACCGCGCCACCGTCGATGAACACGCCGCCCTGCTGCGACCGGGTGACGTAAGCGTCCGCGACGGGCTCCCCCGCGGCCGTGCGCACGACCCCCTCGACCGCCCCACCCGGCGTCAGCCGCAGGTCGAGCGTGCGCGGACCCTCCGTGACGTCGGTCGACTCCGCCTTGGGCGCGTAGTCAGAGTGCCACGCCTCGACCGAGTAGCGCCCGCTCGCGACCTGGAGCGCGTAGCGGCCCTCGGCGTCGGTGATCGCCGGCGCCGGCGCGCGCGAGAAGTCCAGCGGCGCGCGGTCGTCGCTCCGCTCGACCGACACGACGACGCCCTCGATCGGCCCGCCGCTGACGTCGCTGATCGTCCCGCTAAGCGGGAAGCCGCCTGCGGCGAGCGTCAGGTCGAGGCCGCGGTTCGGAGCGCCTGGCTTCAAGGTCAGGTCATGCAGCTCCCCGGAGAGGTACCCCGGCGCGCTCGCGGTCAGGGAGTAGCGCCCAGGCGGGACCAGCGGCAGCGACCACTCGCCGCCCGCGTCGCTGCGCGCCGGCAGCGGCGCGGCGGCCGCGCCCGGCTCGCTCGGGCGGCCGAAGCCGTGCGGCGTCAGCATCACCAGCGCCCCGGCGAGCCCGCGGCCGGTCGCCGCGTCGCGCACCTGTCCCGAGGCCGAGCATGGCGAGATGCTGATCTCGCCGCGCTCGCGCGCGTCGAGGTGGATCTTGGCGATCTCCGCCGCGCTCAGACCCGCGGGCGGGGCAGCGGCGGGCCCGCCCTGGTCCGCCGGCTCGCCGCTCAAGAAGAAGTAGGCCCCCGCGAGCGCGGCGACGAGGACGACGAGCAGGACAGTGACCCTGGACGACACCTCGCGAGTGTCGGCCTGGCCGGTCGCCGCGGCAAGGGGCGCGGCGAGGCCGTCAGGCGATCATCGCATCGATGACGCCCGGCTCGAGCTCCGGGTCGCCGAAGTCGTCGACGTACTCGCCCTGCGCGTTGGTCAGGCCGACCGCGCTCAGGATGGTGTTGTGGAACTTGTTGTGGGACACGTCACCCGCGTCGATGTACTGCCCGGTCTTGAGGAAGCCGCCGCAGCTCCCCGCGCACACCCAGGGGACGTTCGCGTAGGTGTGGCTCACGCCGGCGCCGAGGTCGTTGCACCAGATCGCCACGCTGTCGTCGAGCAGGGTCCCGCCGTCGGTCGCGTACATGCTCAGGCGGTCGAGCAGGTGCTTGAAGAGCTTGGCGTGCTCGCGGTCGATCAGGTGGTGCTTCCCCTGCGCGTCGGGGATCGGGTCGCCCATGTCGCCGTCGCTGAAGATCCGGTGCGAGATCTGGTGGTAGCGCGGGAGCGTGACCCCGTCGATCGTGTACTGGGTGCCGTCGTTGCCGTCGCCGATCTGCAGCGTGGCGACGCGGCTGTAGTCGCAGGCGAAGGCGAAGGCGATCAGGTTCATCTGCATGCGCACGATCGTCTGCATCAGCTCGTCGGCGCCGTCGTAGTTCTGCTGCGCCTCCATCGCCGCGATCTCGTCGGCCGGCGGCAGCTCGCAGAGGAGCTCGACCTCGAGGTCGCGGATCGCGTCGAAGTGGGTCTGCAGGCGCGTCCGATCGGTCGAGCTGAGGTCGCTCTTGCCCATCAGCGCGGTCATCTGCTCGCGCACCAGATCGTTCACGCTGACCCGGCGCGCCTTGATCTTCATCGCCAGCTCCTCGGGGACGCCGGTGATGCCGACGATCTTGGTGTACACGCTCCACGGGTTGCGGTCGGCGGCGCGGAGGTCCTTCGGGCCGCGGTAGCTGAGCACCTCGTTGATGTAGCCGGCCATCCGCCCGGCGTAGAGCGTCAGCGGGTCGGGGTTCGCGGCCGGGTTGAGCTCGCGCGCGATCCGGTTGTCGACCGACTCGCCCATCGCCAGCGACTCGTTGCCCGAGGGCGTGTCCGAGACCTTCGCCGCCGTGAGGCACTGGTTGCCGCCGCCCGAGTGGCCGCAGCCGTTCCCGGGGAAGGCGAAGCGGGTGCCCCGGACCATCAGCAGCTTGTCCCCGTAGTCGGCGAGCTCGCTGACCGCGCGGTCGGCGTCCGTCGTCGACAGGCTCTCCGTCGTCACGGCCCCGAGGTCATTCGGCCAGAAGCGCTCCGGCTCGTTGTTGTCGGCCTGGGCGACGCCGTTGGCCTGGCGCACGTAGACGCAGTAGCGCGGGCGCTCGCGCGCGGCGCGGGCGCGGCGCGGGCGGAGCGACTCGAGGAAGGGCAGGGCGAGCGTGGCGCCGCCGATGCCGGTGAGGAAGGCGCGTCGGGCGAACTTGCTTCTCATGGCTCACTCCTCCACCGGCGCGCGGAACAGGAACGCGTCGCTCTTGGTCAGCTCGAGGATCAGCTCTTTGATCGAGTAGTCGCCGTCGCGCGAGCCCTCGGACAGGCGCTGGATCTCGCCCCCGTCGGCGAGCTGCGGGGTGCGGGCGTAGCCGTACTCGAGCAGGTGCGCGACGTAGCAGCGGTGGGCCTCGTCGCTGCCGGCGATGATCTCCGCCAGCGCGACCGCGCCGTCGAAGGCGGCCTGCCCCTGCGCGAAGGCCCACGTGCCGGTCGCGTCGACCGGCTTCCCCGCGTCCATCGTCTGCCACTGCCCCAGCGGGTCGTAGTTCTCGAACGCGAAGCCGAGCGGGTTGATCAGGTAGCCGTGGCACGCCTCCCCGCAGGTGCCGATCCCGGTGTGGCGGTCGATCCGCTCGCGCAGCGTCTCGCCGGGCATCGGCGGCGGAGGGGGCGGCACGTTGTCCGGCGGCGGCGGCAGCCCGCTACAGAGGACCTGCAGGTGGAGGAAGACGCCGCGGTGGATCGGGTCGTTCTCGGTCGAGCTCGCGTTCGAGGCGAGGAAGCCGAGGTGGGTCAGCACGCCCGCGCGCTGGCTCGGGTCGAGGTCGGCCTTGACGAAGGCGTCGGTGAATTCGCCCGGCAGCCCGTAGAGCGACGCGAGCGTCGCGTTGACGAAGCTGTAGGGCGCCGAGAGCAGCGTCGCCAGGTCGCCCGCCGGGTTCGAGAAGACCACGTCGTCGACGAACATCATCGTCTCGGTGATCATCATGTCCCGCATCGACGCGTCGAAGTTCGGGAACTTGTCGGCGCTCTTGGTGATCTTGGTGTAGTGGTCGATCTGGAGCGTCTGGTAGTGGAACGAGGCGACCATGTCGTGCGCGCGGGGGTCGTCCAGCATCCGCGCCGCCTCGGCGGCGACGCCCGTCGGCGCGTCGAGCTCGCCGCCCGCGGCCGCGGCGAAGAGCGCGTCGTCGGGCATGGTGTCCCACAGCATGTACGAGAGCTTGGTCGCGATCTCCCAGCCGTCCAGGCGGATCCGCCCCAGGTCGTCCGGCGCCTCGCTGCCCTCGACGCGGTAGAGGAAGTGCGGCGACTGCAAGAAGGCCTGCAGGACCGCCCGCACGCCCTCGAGGAAGGGGTCGTCGCCGCCGAGCGCCGCGCCCTCCTGGAAGACCTGCAGGTGGCGCTCGACCTCCTCCGCCGCGAGCGGGCGACGGTACGCGCGGGCGCCGAACGCGGCGATGAAGGCCCGCGCCTTGGCGTCGCTGTCGCCCTCGGCCGCGGGCACGATCGCCGCGACGATCGCCGGGTCCGCGATCGCCTGCTCCGCGATCTCCTCCGCCGCGCGCTGGTAGTCCGTCCACAGCGTCGCCGACACGATCAGCTTCTCGCTGTTGTTGTCGTAGCCGCCGCTGACTGGGTCGCCGATGAAGAGCGAGGACTTCCCGGTCTGGGCCGGCAGGCGGAAGAGGTCGCGGATCGTGTTCTCCCACTGCCGGTGGCTCAGCCGCGGCACCCGCGAGGTCTGCGGCAGCTCGGCCGTCTCGCCGCCGCCGCCGCTGCTCCCGCTGCTCCCGGCGCTCTCACCGCTCGACGCGCCGGTCGAGCCTCCGGTGAGCTCGCCGCTGCCGTCGCTCGCGGTCTGGGCCGGCGGCCCGGTGTAGCAGCCTGCGGCCAGGGCGAGCGCCACGGGCCAGGGTCGCGTGCGTGATCGGAGGGCCATCGTCCGGGCATCTTTTCTGACGCCCCGCGCCGCTGTCAATCGCGTCGCCGCGAGTCCCCAAGCGCCCGTGGGGGCGGAGGGCCGCGGGCGCGCCGCCTGCGCCAGGCGAGAACGCCATGGCATGTTCTTTCGGACATCTCCGGTCCGGGCCCGCCTCGGTCCTCCGAGGCGCTCGCAGCGCCTCCCCGGCCGTGATATCCTCGCGCGCGCCATGCGGATCTGCATCCTCGGCGCCACCGGCCTCGTCGGCCGCGAGCTCCTCCACTTGATCCCGCGCGCCTGGCCCGGCGCGCGGCTCGCCCTCTTCGCCAGTCGGGACCAGGAGCTCGCGCACGAGGGCCGCCGCCTCGAGGTGCTCGCGGCCTCGCAGCTCGACGCGCCTGACGCCGCGGGCGGCGACCTCGCCTTCGTCGCGCTCGATGACGAGCACAGCGCGCGCTACGTCCCGCGCCTCCTCGCGCTCGGCTACCGCGTGGTCGACAAGAGCAACGCCTTCCGCGGGGACCCCCGGGTGCCGCTCGTCGTCGCGGGCGTCAACGACGGGCTCGTCGACGGCGAGGTCCGGCTGGTCGCCAACCCCAACTGCACCACGATCCCGCTGATGCTGGCGCTGGCGCCGCTGCGCCGCGTCTTCGGCGCGCGGCACCTCGCGGTCGCCACCTACCAGGCGATCAGCGGCGCAGGGCTCGCCGCGCTCGACCAGTTCCTGCTCGACGCGCGCGCCGGGCACGAGGCGCAGGACCGCCTCGGCCAGGTCTTCGCCCCGAGCGGCTACGCCGGCAACGTCGTCCCGCACAACGGCAAGACCGACGCCTCCGGCTACTCCGCCGAGGAGCGCAAGCTGATGACCGAGAGCTGCAAGATCCTCGCGGCGCCCGACCTCGCCGTCTCGGCCCAGTGCTGCCGCGTCCCGGTCGCCGTCGGCCACTACGAGCAGGTGTGGCTCGGCTGCGAGCGGCCCGCGACGCCCGACGAGGTTCTCTCCGTGTGGTCCGACCCGAAGCTCACGCGCTTCTTGCGGGTGATCGCGGCCGCGGACGGCGCCGGCCTCTCGGCGCTCTCGTGCGTCCACGAGCGCGACCTCGCCCTCGCGGGCCGCGTCCGCCGCGACCTCCGCGACCCGCTCGGCGTGTGCTTCACCGTCGCCGGCGATAACCTCCGCCTCGGGGCGGCGACCAACGCGGTGCGGATCGCGGCGCGCTGGTTCAGGGCCGCCGATCCCACGCTCCAAGCCCCCGGCGACATGCCCTGAAGGACCGACGATGAGCGCGCTCCGCAGGCTGGCGATCTCGACCGGGGGTGGCGACTGCCCCGGCCTCAACGCGGTGATCCGCGCCGTCGTCCTCCGCGCCCACGGGCTCGGGATCGAGGTCCTCGGCGTCGAGGACGGGCTCAACGGCCTGCTCTCCGGGACAGGTTGTCAGACGCGCCTCCTCACCCCGGCCGAGGTCGTCCCGATCCTCAGCCGCGGCGGCACCATCATCGGCACGACCAACCGCTCGAGCCCCTTCGCCTTCCTCGGCCGCGACGGCGTGGTGCGCGACCGGGGCGACGAGGTCGTCGCGCGGGCGCGCGAGCTCGGGATCGACCTCCTGATCAGCGTCGGCGGCGACGGCTCCCAGGCGATCTCGCTCGAGCTGCTCCACCGCGGCCTGCCGGTGATCGGGGTCCCCAAGACCATCGACAACGACCTCAACGCGACCGTCGAGACCTTCGGCTTCGGCACCGCGGTCCAGGTCGTCACCGACGCGCTCGACCGCCTGCGCACCACCGCCGAGTCGCACGACCGCATCATGATCCTCGAGGTGATGGGCCGGCACGCCGGCTGGATCGCCCTCCACAGCGGGATCGCGGGCGGCGCTGACGTCGTCCTGATCCCCGAGCTGCCCTACGAGCCCGAGCAGATCGCCCGCGACCTCGAGCGGGTCTTCCGCTCGGGGCGACACTTCGCCCTGATCGTCGTCGCCGAGGGCTGCGCGCCCCGGGGCGGAGAGGCCTCGCACCAGGCCGTCGCGGGCGGGCGCGGCAAGGTCCTCGGCGGCGCCGGCCAGAGGGCCGCCGAGGAGATCGCGGCCCGCTTCCCCGAGCTCGAGCTGCGCGTCACGGTGCTCGGTCACATCCAGCGGGGGGGCACGCCGACCGCCTACGATCGCCTGCTGGCGAGCCGCCTCGGCGTCGAGGCCGTCGAGGCGGCCGTCCGCGGCGAGCGCGGCGTGCTCGTCTCCTCGCAACCCCCCAACATCACCACCGTGCCGCTAGAGCAGGCCGTGAAGAGCATGCGCAGCGTCGACCCCGAGGGCCAGCTCGTTCGCCACGCGCGCGGCCTCGGGATCAGCTTCGGCGACCGCTGAGCGGGGTTGCGGCGCGGCGCGAGGCGGGCCATCCTCGCGCCCGCCATGGAAGGACTGAGCGAGGCGATCCTCGAGCACGCGGACCGAGAGGGCACGCGCGGCGTGGCGATGGGTCAGATCGTCGACGCCCTCGTCGGCGAGGGATACGCCGCGGAGGCCGTCGAGCGCGCGATCTGGGCGCTGCTGGGCGAGCGTCGCCTGACCCCGAGCGGCTTCGTGTGCCGCGTGCTCCGTCGGCGCGACCGGCTCGGCGAGCTCACGCAGTCGCGCTGCTACGAGCTGCTCCTCGTACCCTGGTCGGACGACCTCGACGATCAACTCGACCTCGACCTGACCTAAGCTGAGGCCATGGAGCGGTCGGCGACGCGCGTCGAGGAGCATGTCCTCGCGGACATCCGACGGGCGGCGTCCCGACGCTGGGCCGAGGTCTGGGCCTCGCGCTCGCGCGTCGCACCGCGCCCCGACGCGCCCGGCCTCTACCTCGCGCTCGCGCCGATGGACGGGATCACCGACGCCGTCTACCGCGAGCTCCTCACGGACCTGCACGGCGGCGCGAGCGGGATCAGCGCCTGCGTCTCCGAGTTCGTCCGCGTCACCCGCGACCCGGTGCCCGCTGCGGTCCTCCGGCGCGAGGTGCCGGAGCTGCTCCGCGGCGGGACCACCCGCGCTGGCGTGCCCGTCTTCGTGCAGATCCTCGGCGGTGACCCCGAGCCGATGGCCGAGACAGCCCGCGTCGCTTGCGAGCTCGGCGCCCCCGGCATCGACCTCAACTTCGGCTGCCCCGCGAAGACCGTGAACAACCACGACGGCGGCGCCGCGCTGCTCCGGTGCCCCGCGCGGATCCAGGAGATCGTGGCCCGGGTGCGCGACCGCGTCCCGCCGGCGAGGCCCGTGAGCGCCAAGGTGCGGATCGGCTGGGAGAGCGGCGAGGGGCTCGAGGAGATCGTCCGGGCCGCGGCGGGGGGCGGCGCCTCGTGGCTCACGATCCACGCGCGGACGCGGGTCCAGCTCTATCAGCCGCCGGTCTTCTGGGCCGAGCTGGCCCGGGCTCGCGCCGTCGCCTCGCTCCCGGTCGTCGCCAACGGGGACCTCCGGGAGCCCGCGGACCTCCACCGCTGCGCCGCGGAGAGCGCCTGCGACGCCTTCATGATCGGCCGCGCCGCGATGGCTCGTCCGGACCTCTTCGCCGAGCTCCGCGGCTCCGTCGTCGGGCGGCGCGCGCTCCCGGGGCTCGGCGAGCTGCTCGTGCGCTACCACGACGCGCTGCGGGCCGCGGACATCGAGCCAGGCCGGGCGCTCGCCCGCGTCAAGCAGTGGCTCCGCTTCGCCGCCGATCAAGACGCCGAGGTCGCCCCGCTCTTCGCCGCGGTCAAGACCATGAGCGCGTGGGAGCCCGCGCGGGCGCGCCTCGCCGCGCCCGCGTGAGCGGCCTACTCGCAGGCAAGGTGGACGTCGACGACCTCGCCGGTCCGCTCCACGCCTCCGCTGCGGTACACGAAGCTCGCGCGCTCGATCCCGCAGTTGCCGGCGCCGTCGCACGCGCGGCGCGAGGTGTAGCCCAGCTCGACGGCGACGATCTCGAAGCTCGCCAGCGGCAGCAGCTCCCACCCGCTCGAGCGGCGGTCGCCGTCGTGGTCGGCCCACAGGACGAGCTCGTCCCAGCGATCGTCCGCGGGGGAGATGCGCCCGTCACCGTCGCTGTCGAGCTCGGCGAGGGCGACAAAGCCGTTGTGCGCCGCGCTCCCGGCGGCGAGGCGGGTCCCGGTGCCGAAGAGCTCGTGTCCGCCGTCGATCGCGCCGTTGCGGTCGCGGTCGAGCGCCAGCCAGGGCGTCGCGGCGCTCGGCCAGTCGGAGCGCACGCACGCCCCGGCGCCGCCGTGCATGTCGAAGTTCGCCGCGCTCGTGGGCGCCGGCGCGTACTCGATCGCCGCGCCGAAGCTCAGCACCAGCGGCGTGTTGCAGGCCGTGAAGTCCCACGAGGGCACCCCGCTCGCGTTCAGCGTGCAGTACATGTTGAGCCCCGGGATCCCGAACTCTTCGCCGAAGCACGAGGCCGACTCCCCGAGCTTGCACTCCGGCGCCTCGACGCACGCGCCCCAGCGCAGCTCGAAGTCCTCGCCGACGAGGTTGGACGTGCAGTACTGCGTGCCGCCCTCGCACTCGCGCGTCTCGCCGTCCTTCTCACACTCTTCGGTCAGGCACAGCGACCAAGTCCCCTCCGCGCCCTCCCAGTCGCTCTCGCAGAACTCGTAGCCCCTCTCGCCGTCGAGGCGACAGGGCGCGGAGAACTCCGAACCGTCGCAGGGCTCGCCCTCGCGGAAGGAGTCGCCCACCTTCCCGGGACCGCACGCGGGGGCGAGGGAGAGGACGAGGGCGGCGAGCAGGCGATGGTTCGACATGGGCGGCTCCGGGAAGACGCCGACCACCTAGCAGGAGGCGTGCCAACCCGGAGTGGGCCTGACCAGCCGCGCCTGGAGCGGAGCCGGCCCGCGGGCGCAGGGCAGCGGCGTCACCCCCATGACGGGGCTGTCACGCGCTCACGCGAGCGCGCGCAGGGCGAGCGCGGCGATGGCCGCGCCGACCTCGGAGCAGCGGCTCGCGTTCGCCTCGCCGACGAGGTCGTAGGTGAGCGGGTGCCCCTGGCGCAGCACCTCGACGACCGCGGCCTCGATCGCCGCCGCGCCGCGGGCCAGGCGCGTGTCGGTCTTGCGCTCGCCGAGCCAATCGAGGCCCTCCTTGACCGCGAGGATCATGGCGATCGGGTTGACCTTGTCCTTGCCCGCGTGCTTGGGCGCGCTGCCGTGGATCGGCTCGAACATCCCGTGGCCATGCCCGACGTTCGCGCCGACCGCCATCCCCATCCCGCCCTGCAGCACCGAGGCGAGGTCGGTGACGATGTCGCCGAACATGTTGGTCGTCACGACGACGTCGTAGTACTCCGGCTGGCCGATCAGCCACTGCGTGAAGGCGTCGACGATCGCGCTGTCCTTCTCGATCTGCGGGTACTCCTCGCCGATCTCCTGGAAGATCCGCGCGAAGAGCTGGCAGCCGTGGAGCACGTTGTCCTTGACCACCGCCGTGACCCGCAGCTTGCCGTCGCGCGGCGCGCCCTTGTTCCGCTTCTTGCACAGCTCGAAGGCGTGGCGGATCACCTGCTCGCTCGCGCGGCGCGTGATCACCCGGGTGTCGATCGCCACCTCGGTGGTGCCGCCCGGCGAGAGCTTGCCGCCGCACTGCGCGTAGAGGCCCTCGGTGTTCTCGCGGATGATCACCATGTCGACCTGACCCGGCTCCCACACCTGGCGGTTGGCGCCGTGGATCCGGTGCTGCACGCCCTCGTAGAGCTTGACCGGGCGGACGTTCGCGTAGAGGTTGAGGCGCGTCCGGTTCCCGATCACGGGCGAGTAGCCGGCCATCTTGCCGTCGCGCATCAGCACGGGCCCGCTCCCGGTCGGCGAGGGCCATCCGACCGCGCCGAGCAGGATCAGGTCCGCCGCGCTGCAGCGCTCCTCCGCACCTTCGGGCCAGTCGCGGCTCCCGTGCTGCAGGTAGAATTGCCCGCCGCAGGGCACGTCATCGACCTCCCACTCCACGCCGAGGGCCTGCGACACCGTCTGCAGCACGCGCATTCCTTCGCGCATCACCTCCGGCCCCGTCCCGTCCCCACCGAGGGTCACCAGCTTGTACGCCATGTTGAGGGTGTACACGTCGGCGCACACGACTTGGCGCCATGACCCGGTGCGGATCCTCACCACGAACCCTCAGGAGACCAGGTATACATGCCATTAGCGGCCACGGGTCCCTCACGTGCTCTCGCAGCTCCTGCTCCTGTGGTTCTTTGGGACAGCTCCGCCGGACGCTCCACCGCCGGAGGGTGAGTCTGGCGACCCCGACCGCGAGCCCGCCCCGCGCGAGCGTCCGCCCGACCCGATCGACGAGGAGAAGAAGATCCCCGCCAAGGCTGCCCGGCGCCCGGGCGCGCCGATTGTTCCTGGTACAGAGGACATGTCCGATGTGCCGATTTGGGTCCGACCGACGCACCCGCCCGCGCTCCGGCCCGTGATCGGAAAGCCCCGGGTTCAGAGCGTCAAGCTGCGCGCCACGCGGGTCGACGACCACGCGATCGAGATCGACGGGCGCCCGAACGAGCGCGCGTGGCAGGCCGTCCCGGTCCTGCCGGAGATGGTCCAGCTCGAGCCGCGCTACGGCTTTCGCCCGACCCACAAGACCGAGGTGCGGGTCGCCTACGGCGACCGCGGCCTCTACGCCGCCTTCACCTGCTACGACGACCGCGAGCACGTCCGCGCCGGCGTCTTCCGCAAGGACCAGCTCGGGCCGAGCGACTTCGTCCTCCTCGAGATCGACCCGAACAACAACGACACCAACGGCTATTACTTCCTGCTCAACCCGTCCGGCTCGCAGGAGGACGCGCAGGTCTTCCGCGACGACATGGAGGAGATGCTGTGGGACGGCGTGTGGAGGGGCGCCGCCCGGGTCACGAGCGAGGGGTGGACCGCGGAGATCTTCGTCCCCTGGTCGACGATCCGCTTCACCGCCAAGGACGTCCACACCTTCGGCCTCAACGTCGGCCGCTGGCTCAACCACGACGGCGAGTTCAACGCCCTCTCGCCGCCGCCGCAGGGCCTCCCCGGGCGCATCAGTTGGGCGCTCGACTACGAGGGCGTGAGGGGCATCCAGCCCGGGCTCAACCTCGAGCTGCGCCCCTTCCTCTCCTTCCGCGGGATCCCGCGGCGCGGCGACGACAGCCTCGACAAGTCCTTCCCCTTCCTCCCCAACGGCGGCCTCGACCTCAAGTACGGCCTGCGCGGCAACCTCACCCTCGACCTCGCCGTCAACCCCGACTTCGGCCAGGCCGAGGTCGACCCTGCCGTGCTCAACCTCGGACCCTTTGAGGTCTACTTCCCCGAGCGCCGGACCTTCTTCCTCGAGTCGAAGGAGATCTTCGAGACGCGCTTCCAGCTCTTCTACTCGCGGCGGGTCGGCCGGATCCCGCGCGCCTCGTTCGCCGACCAGACCGCGCGCGCGACCGCCGACGGCGCCTCCGAGACCGGCGAGATCGTCGCCCTCGACCCCCTGACGCGGATCTTCGGCGCCCTCCGCGTCACCGGCCAGCTCGCGCCCGGCTGGAGCATCGGCCTCCTCACCGCCAACACCGGCGCGACCTTCGGCACCGAGCGCTTCTCCGACGGCCTCGAGCGTCGCGTCACCCTCGACCCGATCTCCCAGTACAGCGTGGTCCGTCTGCGCCGCGAGTTCGACAGCCAGACCTCGGTCGGCGCGATCCTCACCAACGTCGTCCGCGGCGGCGGCGAGTCGGCCTTCTCCGGCGGCTTCGACTACCGGATCCGCTTCCGCGAGCGCTGGCGGCACACCGCCCAGATCATCGGCACCCACGACGGGCAGCGCACCGGCCTCGGCGCCGGCGCCGACCTCAGCCGCACCACCAAGAACACCAGCATCAACACCTCCTTCGACACGCTGACGCCGCATGCCAACTTCAACGACATCGGCTTCATGCGCTTCAACAACTTCATCGACAACAAGACCAACGTCAGCGTCTTCAACGCCCAGCCGGTCGGCAGGGCGCGCAAGATGTGGGCCACGCTCTCGTCCGGCCTCGCGACCAGCTACACCTACCCCGACAAGCCCACGCGCAAGGAGCTCCACCTCGACCTCGGCCTGACCACCCTCGGCCTTTGGGGCATGACCTTGTGGACAGGTGGTCACCTCCCGCAGTACGACCTCTTCGAGACCCGCGGGGGGATCCCCTACGTCGTCCCCTTCCACTGGTGGCTCGGCGGCTCGGCCTACTCGCCCGACAACAAGCGCGCCGTGGCCGCCTTCAACTGGGCCTACGGCGAGCAGAACGGCCGCCCCGGCCCCGACTACGGCCTCGAGCTGCGCCTCAGGCCGGTCAACCGGCTCGAGCTGACCCTCCGCGGCGACCTGAACCTCAGCTTCGGCCGCCCGCGCTGGACCACCACCAACGCGCTCGGCGAGCCCGTGTTCGGCCGCGCCTACGTCGTCTCGTACACCGGCGTCCTGCGCGGCACCCTCGGGATCCTCCCCAACCTGACGATCCAGACCTTCAACCAGCTCTACTTCCTCTCCGCCAGGCACACCGACTTCTTCATCCTGAACGGACCTAGCACCCTCGTACCGACCGACCCGGGCCCCTACCTCGGCGAGGTCGATCAGGGCCTGACGAGCTTCATCTCCAACTCGATCCTCCGCTGGGAGTATCTCCCGGGCAGCTTCCTCTTCTTCGTCTACACCCACCGTACGGTGCTCAGCGACTTCAGCCCCAAGTTCTCGTACAACCCCGCGGGCGGCTTCACCAACCTGGTCGTCCCGGGCGTCACCAACGAGGACATCGTGTTCCTCAAGCTCCAGCACCTCTTCGGCCTGTGACGCGCCGTGGTCGCCGCGCGGCCGCGCGCGGGGCCTTGCTGGCGCGCCTCGCCCTGCTTATCCTGCACGCCGCTTCATGCCGATCCACAGCAGAGTCCTGATCCTCGGCTCCGGCCCCGCCGGCTACACCGCCGCGATCTACGCCGCGCGCGCCAACCTCGAGCCCGTCATGATCGCGGGCCCGGAGCCTGGCGGCCAGCTCACGACCACTACCGAGGTCGAGAACTACCCCGGCTTCCCCAAGGGGATC
>CAZMML010000011.1:0-16459 GCA_964567335.1 uncultured Nannocystis sp.
GGTGGGCGAAGGTCTCGACGCAGCCGTCGCTGTCGCAGGTGATGTCGACGATCTGCGCGTTGATCGTCGGACGCTCGGCGTGGCGCGACAGGGGCGCGGCAGGGAACACCTGGTCGATCGACCACGCGTCGGGGATCGACTGGAAGATCGAGAAGTTCACCAGGTACTTCTGGTGCGCCTTGCCGAGGAAGTCCACGATCTCCTCGGGCGGATGCGGCATCGACTCGAGGATCTTCTCGACCTTGAGCCGGATCCGCGCGAACAGACCCTCGGCCGAGGCGCGGTCCTGCAGGGAGAGGTACCCGCGCGAGAAGAGCTGCAGGCACTCGTCCCGGTAGTCGATCGCGTCGTGGAAGTACTCCTCGACGTTCTTCGCGTTGATGCTCTCGAGGGTGCTGCGGAGCTCCGAGACCAGCCGGTGCTCGTCCTCCAGGGGCTCCGGGACCGGCAGCAGCTCGCCCTGGACCTCGCGGAGGTCGGCGATCGTCACCGCGTGGTTTGCGACGACGACGCGGCCCGACTCGGTGAGCAGCGTCGGCTGGCGCGAGTCGACCTCCGCGCACGCCTCACACACCTCGAACACCACCTGCGACGCGTACTCGTCCAGCGTGTAGTTCGCGGACGAGGGGTACGAGGTCCGGCTGCCGTCGTAGTCGACGCCGATGCCGCCGCCGAGGTCGAGGTAGCGGAGCCTCGGCGCGAGCTTCTGCAGCTCCGCGTAGATGCGCGCGCCCTCGCGGACCGCCGTCTTGATCCGCTTGATCTGGGTGATCTGCGAGCCGATGTGGAAGTGCAGCAGCGACATCTGCTCGATCACCCCTGCCGCCGTCATCTCGCGCACCACCGCGAGGAGCTCGTTCGTGGTGAGCCCGAACTTGCTGCTCTCGCCGCCTGAGCTCTGCCACTTGCCGCTCCCCCGGCTGTAGAGCTTGGCCCGCATCCCGACCTCCGGACGCGCCGTCCAGTCCTGCTCGGCCAGCACGTCGAGGTAGCGCCGCACCTCGCGCGTGCTCTCGAGCACGATGATCACGTGGTGCCCGAGCTCGGCCGCGTGGAAGGCCATCCGCATGAACTCGCGGTCCTTGTACCCGTTGCAGACCAGCAGCGACCCCGGGAGCGGAGGTTGCGCCATCGCCAACAGGAGCTCCGGCTTGCTGCCCGCCTCGAGCCCGTAGCTGAAGCGGGACCGCGCCTTCACCACCGTGTCGACGACGCTGCGGCGCTGGTTCACCTTCAGCGGGTAGACCCCGATGTGACCCCCCTGGTAGTTGTTCTCGGCGAAGGCCTTGGCGAACGCCTCCTTCAGGCGCCCCATCTGGTTCTCGATCATGGTCGGGAACCGGATCACGTAGGGCGTCCGGATCCCCCTGCGCGCGAGCTCCTGCGAGAGGGCGTAGAGGTCGACCGGCGGCGAGCCCGGCGCCGTGAAGACCAGGTGCCCCTGTTCGTTCCCACGGATGAAGTCGCGGCCCCACCGATCGACCCCGTAGCGCTTGAACGATCCCTCCACCGCCAGCGCCTGCGCCGCGGAGCGCTTCCCGGCCTCCGACTCGCTGGTCCCCATGGCCTCCGTCCGCGTCTCACTCGTGGCTGCCTCTGTCGCGCTCGTCATCGCGGCGCATCATGAGAGCCGAGCGCCCCCCCCGCAAGCCCTTTCTCCCGCGCTGAGCGCAGGCCCGCACCGGCCGCCCGAAGGCGGCTGCCTCCCCGCGACCTCGCCGCCCCCCGCCTCGACGACGATCGGAGGGCCCCGGAGGCGCTCCACCGGGGCGCGCCTCTGGTATCCTCGCGCCCCGCGCCCAGGGGGGGCGGCTCAGGAGACGCATGGCCTCGTACCAGTACATCTACACGATGAAGGACCTGCGCAAGGTCTATCCCGGCGGCAAAGAGGTGCTCAAGAGCATCTGGCTGAGCTTCTTCCCGGGCGCCAAGATCGGCGTCCTCGGCCTCAACGGCTCCGGCAAGTCGACGCTGCTCAAGATCATGGCCGGCGTCGACAAGGAGTTCCTCGGCGAGGCGTGGGTCGCCGAGGGCGCCACCGTCGGGTTCCTCCCGCAGGAGCCGACGCTCGACCCCAAGAAGGACGTCAAGGGCAACATCGAGGAGGCCGTCGTCGCTATGAAGCAGACCCTCGCTCGCTTCGAGGAGGTCAGCATGAAGCTCGGCGAGCCGATGAGCGACGCCGAGATGAACCGCCTCCTCGCCGAGCAGGCCGAGCTCCAGGACAAGATCGACGCCGGCAACGGTTGGGAGCTCGATCGGACCCTGGAGATCGCCATGGACGCGCTCCGCTGTCCGCCCGGAGACGCCGACGTCAGCACGCTCTCCGGCGGCGAGCGGCGCCGCGTCGCGCTCTGCCGCCTGCTCCTCCAGCGCCCTGATCTGCTGCTCCTCGACGAGCCGACGAACCACCTCGACGCCGAGAGCGTCGCCTGGCTCGAGCGACACCTCCAGGACTACCCGGGCACGGTGGTCGCGGTGACCCACGACCGCTACTTCCTCGACAACGTCGCCGGCTGGATCCTCGAGCTCGACCGCGGCTCAGGGATCCCGTGGAAGGGCAACTACTCCTCCTGGCTCGACCAGAAGAAGAAGCGCCTCGCGCAGGAGGAGAAGGCCGAGTCGAACCGGCAGCGCACCCTCCAGCGCGAGCTCGAGTGGGTGCAGATGAGCCCCCGCGCCCGCCAGGCCAAGAGCAAGGCCCGCATCAAGGCCTACGAGGACCTGCTGGCGCAGTCGTCCGAGAAGCGCGTCGACACCACCGACATCATCATCCCCTTCACCAAGCGCCTCGGGACCACCGTGGTCGAGTGTAAGGGGATCAGCAAGGGCTACGGCGACCGCCTCCTCTTCGAGAACCTGAGCTTCACGCTCCCGCGCGGCGGGATCGTCGGCATCATCGGCCCGAACGGCGCCGGCAAGACGACGCTCTTCCGGATGATCACCGGCCAGGAGCGACCCGACGCCGGCTCGATCAAGATCGGCGAGACCGTCGACATCGCCTACGTCGACCAGACCCGCGACTCCCTCGACCCCAACAAGACCGTCTGGCAGGAGATCTCAGGCAGCCAGGAGGTCCTCAGCATCGGCGGCCGCGACGTCAACTCCCGCGCCTACGTCAGCAAGTTCAACTTCAACGGCGCCGACCAGCAGAAGAAGGTCGGCGTCCTCTCCGGCGGCGAGCGCAACCGCGTCCACCTCGCCAAGCTCCTCAAGCGCGGCGGCAACCTGCTCCTCCTCGACGAGCCCACCAACGACCTCGACGTCGACACGCTCCGCCACCTGGAGGAGGCGCTGCTCGCGTTCCCCGGGTGCGCCGTCGTCATCAGCCACGACCGCTGGTTCCTCGACCGCATCGCCACCCACATCCTCTCCTTCGAGGGGGACTCGAAGGCCACTTGGTTCGAAGGCAACTTCGCCGACTTCGAGGCCGACAAGAAGCGGCGCCTCGGCGACGACGCCCTCCAGCCGCACCGGATCCGCTACAAGAAGCTCACCCACTAGCCGGTCCCACGTGCCGCGGTCCGACGCGGCGCGTGAGTCAGCCCTCGAGGTCCAACTCGAGGTTCTCGTAGAACACGTCGCTGGTGACGAAGAGCGGCCACTCGGGCTCGACCTCGACGAAGCCGCGGCGGCGCTGGAAGAGCTCGACGTCGTCGAACTCCCCCTGGTACCAGCCCCACAAGAAGCGCACGCGCAGGGGGTCCAGGTTGCGCGCCCGCAGCTCGTCGACGATTTCCGCGACCTCTCGCTCGTCGAACTCGTCGACGTAGCCCTCGGCCTCGTCGATCAGCGCGCCGAGGTGCGCGACCCCGCGCTTGGTGAGGCGGTAGCGCTGGGATCGACGGTCGATCTCCACGTAGCCGTCGAGCTGGAGCCTCTCGAGGACCTCCTCGAGCGGCGCGTACTCCGCGTCGAGGAGCACGGGGATCTGCACCCCGCCGTCCACGGGCCTCAGGTCCATCTTCTTGAGGACGTAGATCCCGGCATACACGAGCTTCTGCGAGTGCGCGACGGACACGACGACTCCTTCCTCATTAACACGAGTACCAGCGCTCGCTCCCGAGGCGCACGAACGCCTCGCCCTCGAGCGACCACCCCTCCGCGCCTGGACGCCGCATGAGCGACGCGAGCACCTCGCCGACGCCGTAGTACAGGCGCACGCCCTGGAGCTCAGGCGGCCGTGAGATGCGCGCGCGCCGAGGGTTGCAGAGCGCGAGGACGATCGCCCTCGCCTCCCCGATCAGCCCGGGCACGCGCGCACGCAAGAACTCGGACAGGAGGCCGACGATCGCTTCCTTCTCGCCGACCACGAACTCGAGGTTGACGTCGCTCGGCACCCCGCCGCGGACAGGCACCGGGATGACCTCCTCGTCCGGGCTATGAAGCGCGAGCACCAGCGGCGCCTCGACCCAGAGCGCCTGATCCTCGCTACCGAGCTCCACGCCAGCGAGGCGGCACCATCCGAAGCGCGTGTGTTCGACCGCGGCGCCTTCGCCGGTGAACCCGAACAGCTCCTGCGGCTCGACCGGCCCGAAGGGGATCTCTGCGAGCGTCGCCATCAGGCCCGGGCGAGCACGCGCGCGCGCCCCGATCTCGTGCCGAAGCCGCCGCCGCGCCTGCTTCCGCTCGACCGGCTCCCGGACCCGCCCGAGCCCCAGGCGGAGCCGCGCGAACCATACGCGCGCCCCGAACTCGACGTCTTCGCCGGGAACCTGCTCGGGTTCGCGGCCCGATACGCGTCGCGGTGAGCGAGCAGCTCGCCGCGCCGCATCGCACTGGTGCCATAGGGGACCATGTACATCGGCCGGTACCCCGGCATGAACATGCTCGACAGGAAGGACCCGAGCATCATCCCCGCCGCGATGTCCCACATCGGCGAGTGGTACGAAGCGTAGGGTCCGGCACCCGCGATCTGGTACTGCGCAGCACCCTCGCCGACGACATCGCGCTTGATCGTGAAGATCTTCTCCGTCTCGCCGGCGGCGCCGTCGTCGTCCTTGTCGAAGAAGCCCGTGACGACCTGTGTCTTTTCATCCAGGTCTTTCACGGAGACGCTGATCACCTCGTCACCCGCGTAGATCTCGTTGACCTGCTGCTCGAAGTCCTCCGGCCCCTCGGCCTCCCGATAGGCACGGTTGACCGCGTCCCAATCGATTTCAATCCGCGTGTCTTCAGTCACAACCCATCGCTCCCGCGACGGGCTTGTCTGGCACCCGCTCAGCGCGGTTGCAGACGCGAGCGCGACAACGAACACCGCGCCAAAAACCCTTGACTTCGAGTTACTCATGGTGTGGTTCTGCGACCTCAGTCGCCGCGAGAAGCTAATACCCGCCTCCCCCCCCGTCAAGGGAAGGACCGCGGGAGCCGCGCCACACGCCTACTGCGCGCCCGCGCCGCCCGCGCCGCTCGCACTCGCCGGCGCCGCAGCCTCTGGCGCCTTCGCTTCCGGCTCCTCCGGCTTGGGCCCCGCCTTGGTCTCCTCCGGATGCTCGACGCGCCGCGTCCCCTCATGCGCCTCGTCGACGTCCTCGTCCGGATCCGCGGGCTTGCTGCCCTCCTTCGGCTCGGGAGTGTCGTAGGGCGAGTAGACCTTCGCCTCGTCGCGGAACTCGGCATCGAGCTCCTCCTCGTCCACGCGCTTGAGGAGCTGGATCCCATACTCCTGCTCGACGAGGCGGAACTTGTTGCGCTTCACGAGCCGCTCGAGCCGCTTCTTGTCCTCCTTCTTGAAGAACTCGGTGCGGAGGAAGAGATAGTCGGCGTCGTTCACGGTCGGCCAGTGGTAGGCCTTCCGCCGGTTCGAGATGTGCGGACCCAGGTCGTTGGTCGCGGACACGGCCGCGTCGGGCCCCATCTGCGCGATCCACTCCTGCACCTTCGCGTAGCGCTCCCGCTGCTCCCCTGTCATGAAGCGGGCCGGCCGGCTCCACCCCGCCTTGAACGACGCGTTCGGGAAGATCGCCCCGTACTTCGACGAGGTCACCGCGGTCGCCGTGAGCATCCCGAGGACGAGCGACCACGCCACCCGAGCCTTCTCCAGCCCGAGCGCGCGCAGCCGCTGACTCTCCGAGATCCGGACGATGCCGTCCGGCAGCGCCGCGAAGAGCATCGGCAAGAGGACCGCCGAGTAGTGGAAGTGGAGGTTGTACACGTACTTGCGGCTCGCCAGGCCGAGGAACACGAAGCCGTAGATCGTCAGCACGAGCTTGCGACCCGCCGCGAAGGGGACCGCGAGCAGCGGCAGGAGGAGGTGGAGGAAGTAGAGCAGCTTCTCCTCCTTGAACAGCACCCGCAGCGCCCCGAGCGGGTTGGTGACCAAAGTGATCACGAACCCGCGGGCTCCCTCCGTCTTGTGCGGGATCATCTCGTCGAAGAAGTACGTGTACGAGTACGCCTTGCTCGACGCCATCAACAGGCTCGAGTCGGGCATCACGAACTTCTTGACCGCCGTCAGGTAGATCAGGCTGAGCAGGATCGTCAGCAGCCCCGTACGGGTCCGGCCCACCAGGATCGCGTAGGCGCCGAGGAAGCAGCAGATGAGGCTCACGTCCTCGCGCGTCGCGAGCAGGAGCGCGAACGCGAACCAGTAGCGCTTGAAGCCGCCTGCGTCGACCAAATAGATCGCCCACATCATCGTCGGCACGACCAGCGCCAACGAGTGGAAGTCGAACATGTTGATCCCGTGCAGACCTGGGTAGAGGAGGTACACCGACCCGAGGACCGCCGCCATCCACTCGTTGCGGAGGCGGCGCATCGCCAGCTTCCACACCGCGAGCGCGCCGCTCGCAAGCCACAGGGTCTGGAAGACCAGCAGCGTCTCGGCGTGCTCATAGAAGTGGTACACCTTCCCCACCAGCCACAAGATCGGGTCGAAGTGGGCCCCGATGTGGTTTCCGCCCTTGATCAGGGTACAGTCGAGGAAGTGCCCGTTTGCGGTCTGCCAGACCAGGTTCTCGTAGATCCCCCGGTCGTAGATCGTCGCCCCCCGGGGGTGGTGGTGGCGGATCGTGAAGTGGATCATGATCGCCGCGTAGAGCACGACCAGGCCCCCGAAGCCGGCTCGCGCGAGCCACGGCAGGCGCGCCGGCACGAAGGGGTCCTCGGGCGGCCGGAACCACTTCAGGCTGAGCGCACGGTAGATGAACACCATCGACAGCCCCACGAACAAGATCATGAGGAAGCCGGTGAAGACCGGGTGCTTCACCTCGATGCGCAGCACGCTCAGGCCCGCGATCAAGGGCGCGACCAGGAGCACGAAGGCCCAACGGTTCGCCTGCGCGATGGCCGTGCCGAGCCCGAGCCCTGGCTCGCTCCTCCGCCGGTAGCGCCACACCGCGAGGTATGCGACCGTCGTCACCGCGAAGGAGATCGCCATGGCGACCATCACCTGCATCCGCTGCGCCACGGTGAGGTCGTTCTTCACGATGTAGCGCAGCGCGACGATGTCCGTCCACGGCCACAGCGCCAGGCCGAGGGAGACCGAGATCATCAAGTAGAGCGGCCCCCAGCTCCAGAGCTGCGCGAACAACTCGTCGACGCCACGCAGCAGGCGCCCCTTCGGCGCCTGGAGCTCCTCGCTCTCCCGCTTCTTCGTCATGGATAAGCCCTCGCGCTGCTTCTGCGCATTGCCCGCAATTTTGGACGCGGGAGTGTATCAGCGTGCGCCTCAGGCCAGCAAGCGACCGCCGAGCGCGTGCCGAGACGCGCGTTCTCAGCGGAGATCTCTCGGTGCAGAGCGCCGAGTACGAACGCCCCGGTTGACCGCAAATTCTCACGTCGCGCACTCGCCTGTTATCCTGGCGCCCCTTTGGCAGAGCCATGGCCCCCTCCGAGCCGAGCTACCCGAGCCTCTTCCTCAACCGCGAGCTCAGCCAGCTCGAGTTCAACCGCCGCGTCCTCGAGCAAGCGAAGGACCCCCGCGTCCCCCTCCTCGAACGCCTGCGCTTCTTGACCATCGTCAGCACCAACCTCGACGAGGCCTTCGAGATCCGGATCGCCAGCATCAAGGAGCAGGTCGGCTTCGGCCTGCCGCAGATCGGCCCCGACGGACGGACCCCTCAGGAGGTCCTCCGCGCCTTCAAGAACGGCGCGCAACAGCTCGTCCGTGAGCAGTACCAGCTCCTCCATCAGCAGCTCCTCCCGGCGCTCGCCGCCGAGGGCATCCGCCTGCTCAAGCTAAACACCTGGACCCCCGACCAGACGGCATGGCTCGAGGAGTACTTCGACCGCGAGGTGCTCCCGGTCCTCACGCCGATCGGCCTCGACCCCTCGCACCCCTTCCCTAACATCCAGAACAAGAACCTCAACCTCGTCGTCCTCCTCGCCGGGAGCGACGCCTTCGGCCGCGACAGCGGGACCGCCGTCGTCCAGATCCCGCGCAGCCTCCCGCGCCTCGTCTTCCTGCCGCCGGCCATCGCAGAGTGCGCCCACGGCTACGCGCTCCTCGGCTCGATCGTGACGAGCTTCGTCCACAAGCTCTTCCCGGGCATGCAGGTCCAGGGCTGCTTCCAGTTCCGCGTCACCCGCGACAGCGAGCTCTGGGTCCAGGAGGACGACGTCGAGGACCTCCTCAACGCCCTCAAGGGTGAGCTCCGGACCCGTAACTTCGGCGAGGCCGTGCGGCTCGAGATCAGCGAGGCTTGCCCCGCGTACATCGTCGACCTGCTCCTCAGCAAGTTCAACCTCCAGGCCGACGACCTCTACCGGGTCGACGGGCCCGTCAACCTGCACCGCCTCGCCGCGATCTACGACGTCATCCGCCGCCCCGAGCTCAAGTACCTGCCCTACATCCCCGGCCCCCGGCGGACCCCGGGCGCCGACGTCGACCTCTTCGCCGAGCTCCGCCGCGGCGACATGCTCCTGCACCACCCCTACGAGAGCTTCTCGCAGGTGCTCGAGCTGGTCAGACAGGCCGCCCGCGACCCCAAGGTGCTGGCCATCAAGCAGACCCTCTACCGCACCGGCGCCGACTCGCCGATGGCCGAGGCGCTGCTCGAGGCCGCCCGCGCCGGTAAAGAGGTCACCGCGGTCGTCGAGCTGCGCGCCCGCTTCGACGAGGCCGCCAACATCGACCTCGCCACCCGCCTCCAGCAGGCCGGCGTCACCGTCGTGTACGGGATCGTCGGCTACAAGACGCACGCCAAGATCCTCCTCATCGTCCGCCGGGAGGAGAGCCGCTTCCGCCGCTACTGCCACCTCGGCACCGGCAACTACCACTCGGTCACGACCCAGTTCTACACCGACTTCAGCTTCCTCACCTGCAACGACGCGATCGGCGAGGACGTGCACAACGTCTTCATGCAGCTCACCGGGCTCGGGTCCGTGCCGCGCCTGCACCGCCTGCTCGTCTCCCCCTTCACGCTGATGGACCGCCTGATCCAGCTCATCGACCGCGAGGCCGAGCTCGCGCGCCAGGGCAAGCCCGCGCGGATCATCGCCAAGCTCAACGCCCTCACCGAGGTCAAGGTGATCGAGGCCCTCTACCGCGCCTCGCAGGCCGGCGTCCCGATCGATCTCATCGTCCGCGGCGTCTGCTGCCTCAGGCCCGGCATCCCCAACATGTCCGAGAACATCCGCGTGCGCTCGATCGTCGGCCGCTTCCTCGAGCACCACCGGATCTACCACTTCTTCGCCAACGGGGAGGAGCTCACCTTCTGCTCGAGCGCCGACTGGATGTCGCGCAACCTCCTGCGCCGCGTCGAGGCCTGCTTCCCGATCGAGGACCCAGCGCTCCGAGCACGGGTGATCTCCGAGGGGCTCACCACTTACCTCGCCGACAACTCCCAGGCCTGGGAGCTCCTCCCCGACGGCTCCTACGCCCGCTGCAACCCTGGCGCGGACGAGCCGCGCCCCGCGCAGGAGGTCCTCCTCCGCCTGCTCTCCGCTGCCAGCCAGGCCGCGGCGCAGGCCCAGCGCCAGATCCTCGAGGACCTCCTAGTTCGACAGGACATGGTCGAATAGTCAGCGCCCTTCGGCGAGCTCGACGTCCGCGCGGTCCACCAGCACGTAGGCCTCGACGATCTGCACCCGGTCCGCTGGGTCAGGCGCGCTCGTCCCCGCGGGGGCCAACCAGAGCCCCGCGTTACCCCCGAACACCAGCCAGGACACGCCCGCGCCGCTGTCCTCCACCGGACACGCCCAGGCCGGCGCGCCTGCGTCGAGCGAACCATCCGGGCGTCGGATCAGACCGCGCGCGAGTCTTCGTCCAGACCCGTCGATGTCGACGCCGATCGCACGCACGACCGGCCCGCACCGCCGGAACTGCAGCGAGACCGTCTCGGTGAAGGTCGGGTCGTCGACCTCGACGGTGAGGAACATGTCCGCCGCGCTCATCCCTCACACGATCGCACGGACCCGGCCGCAGGTCACCAGTCGCCGCGGCGCGTCCGCCGGCGTCCACTGCTCGACCGCGTAGACCCCCCGGGCGAGCCAGTCTCCGGCCCGCAGCTCGCCGGCCCGCTTCATCACCTGCCGCCGCGCCCACCAGCGCCTCGGACGCAGCGACCAGCGCGGCGGCAACCCGAGCTCGATCACCCACCCTCCCGGCCGCACCGACGCGAGCGCCTCTGCAGGCACCCGACAGCGCGCCACGATCTCCGTCACGACTACCAGCCCGTCACGCCCGCTCCCCCAGCGTCGCCCTCGAAGTCCCTCCGCTCCTGCCCGGATCTCGGGGTCGACCCACAAGGAGAGCTCTTGCGCCCCCAGGCGATCGTCCAGCCAGAGCTCCAGCGGCGGCCCGAGCAAGTGCTGATCCACAGGTCGGATCTAACACGACACCGCAGGCGAGCTACTATCCTCGGGTGTTCCTCAAGCTCGGCGACCCAGCGAGCTCCGAGCTCGCCCCCAAGCTCGCCAACCTCTCGCGGCTCCTCCGCGCCGGCCTGCCCGTGCCGCCCGGCATCGGCCTCGACCCCTCGGACCTCGACCGCCCCGAAGCGCGAGAAGCCTTGACCCACCTCCTTCATGAGGGGCCCGTGATCGTCCGCTCCGCGCTGCTCGACGAGGACCAGCCCGACTCCTCCGCCGCGGGCCTCGGCATCTCCGTCCTGGACTGCAGCGACGTCGCCAGCGTGCGCCGCGCGGTCGACGGGATCGTCCGCGCGACCCACGACCCCTGGCCCGTGCGGAGCAACCCACGCCTTCAGCTCGTGATCCAACACCAGGTCCCGCGTCGCTGGCTCGCGGTCGTCGCGCGAGACCTCGCGGGCACCTACGTCGAGCTGCACGGCCCGGAGCCCAACGACCCACTCACCGCCGGCTCGACCCCGGAGTTCGGCGGCCCGCTCGAGCTGTGCCCGCCCGCGCTGCGCGGCCCCCTCGCCGACGTCGTCGACCAGGCCGCGCGTACCTTCTCGAGCGCCCCCGCGCTCGACCTCGAGATCATCGTCGACCCCGCGGGCCGGACCTGGCTCGTCCAGGCGCGCCCCCTCACCCGACCGCTCGAGCCCGGCTGGCCCGCCTTCCTCGCCGAGGTCGCCCCCGGCCGCGACCGGATCCCCGACCTCGCCGGCCTCTGGCACCTCGACGCCGAGCACAACCCAGCCCCGCTCTCCCCCGCCCACGCCGGCCTGGTCGCGCTCGTCTCCCCGCGCTCGCGTGTCCTCGGCGGATGGCTCTACGAGCCCTCCCGAGCCGACGCGCCCGACCTCGCGGACGGCGGCGAAGACGACCACGCGCTCCTCGCACGCCTGCAGGGCCACACGCGCGCGGCGCGACGCGCCCTCGCGGACCTCTCCTCGCAGCTCGTCGACGCCGATCCCCCCCGACTCGTCGCCTGCCTCGACCTCGCCTTGGGCCTCCTGCGCGCGGCCCTCGCAGCGCACGCCGCGATCCCGCGGCGGCCCGAGCACCTCGTCTTTGACCCCGCGGCTCCGCTCTGCCTGCTCGACCGCGCCGAGCACCTGGACGTCCTCCCGCTCACCTGGGACATCGAGAGCCCTGTCCTCATCGACAGGATCTTCGCGCAAGGTCCTGTGTCCCCCGTCTCGGAGGCCGTCCCGCGCGACCCAGCCGCCGTCCGCGTGATGCTCCGCGAGCTCGACGACCACCTCTTCGCCCTCGGCCTCGCCCCGGTCCGGCGCGTCTACCTCGCCGCGAGCGAACGCCTCGGCCTCTCCGCGGACGTGTTCCTGCTGACGCCCCCGGAGCTCCGCGGGGTCCTCCGCGGCCAAGCGCCCCCGGACCTCGAGGCCCGCCGACGCGAGCGCGACCGACGACAGGGCCTGCGCCCCCCGCTGACGCTCTTTGACGGCCGCCCGACGCCCAGCCCCCCCCATCGCCTCCTCCGCGGGCTCCCGATCGGCGAGCCCTTCCAGGGCCCGATCGCCCAGCGGCGCGACCTCGGCGACCTCCTCGCCCGACGTCCCGATCCGACGAGCATCGTCGTCATCCCGGCCCTCACCGCACAAGCCGCCGTCGTGTTGCGCACGATCGGGGTGCAGGCCGTCTGTTGCGAGCACGGCGGAGCGCTCAGCCACGCCGCGCTCATGGCCCGCGAGCTGCGCCTCTCGGCGCTGATCGGCTGCCGCGGCTGCTGCGACCTCCCCGATGGCGCCCTCGCTACGCTCGACACCTGCGCCGGCCGCCTCCGCCTCGTGTCCTAGCTAGATCTCGTCCTCGGAGAGGTTCTCCTCGCGCAGCTTCGGCGCGACCGGCCTCGGCTTCGGCGGCGTGGCGGGAGACGGCGGCGGCGGCGTGGCGACCGCGCTCGTCGCCGCGACCACGGCCGTCGTCGTGTCCACCACGTTCACCCGCGCACGAAGCTCCTTCCCAACCTTGAAGTAGGGCAGGCGCTTCGGCTTCACATGGACGGTGTCACCCGTGCGCGGGTTCCTGCCCTCGTAGGACTTGTACTGCCGCACGGTGAAGCTGCCGAAGCCGCGGATCTCGATCCCCTCGCCGCGCGCCATGGCCTCTGTCATCGCGCCGAAGATCGTGGTCACGATCAACTCGGCCTTGCCCTTCGTCAGCTTGGCGGCCTCGGCCAAGCGCTCAATGAGTTCGGACTTCGTCACGGGGTTCTCGCGGCCGCCCGATGGTGGCGAAAAAACCGAGGGATCTCAAGCAGTAGCGGTCATCCCGACGAGGGGGGATCGCCCGGCCGCGGAGCGTCCCAGTGCCCCACGCGCCCGAATAGCAGGAAATTCAGCGCCGGGAGCTGTAGCCCGGCCTGGGCCGCGAGCCACGCGTAGGCGAGGCGCGGACGCAGGACGCGGCCGCCCACGGCCTCCAGCGCTTCGAGGTCCCCCGGCCACCGCCACGCCGTCTCGCCGCTCGCCACGAACCGGTGAAACTCGGTCAGCCCGCGGACGCCGCAGCCGCGCGAGCGCAGGAGATCCTCCAGCAGAAGGTGGAGATCGGCCCAAAGCACCACCGCTGCAGCTTCTTCGGCGCGCCACGCCGCCCGGGTCCGCGCTGGCGCGAGCGCCCCGGCGACCGCCTGCGCGCTGCGCTCCGCGCAGCGGACAGGTCCAGCCAATTGAGACTCCCTCAGGCACCCCGGCCACCGCCGGGAAGCCGCCTTCAGCGCAAGATCTCGCGCATCCCCCCCGGGAAGGGCCTCCAGCGCCTGTAGCGCCGCGTACTTCTCGGCCATCTCGGCGCTGCGAGCGCCCGGAAAAGGCCGCTCCCAGTACGCGACTTCAAAAGCCGCGCGCGATCCCGCATCTCTCACGCAGCCCGAGTATAATCCTGCTATCGTGGGAGCGAGGTCGCCGTGTCCCGCAGCACCAGCATCACCGACGCCGAGGTCATCCGGCCCGATGCACCGCGCACCGGCGAACCTGCGTCGACCGAAGGGTTCCTCACGACCGAGGAGCAGGTCGTCCTCGCCAGGGCTCGGGAGGGCAACCCTCGCGCCCTGCGGCAGTTCTACGACGCATACCAGGCGCAGGTGCGCGGGCACCTGTTCCGCCTCCTCGGCCCCGATCCAGAGATCGACGATCTCGTCCAGACGGTCTTCGCCCGCGCCTTCGCTGCGCTCGGGACCTTCCGCGGCAACTCCACGCTGAGCACGTGGCTCTACCGGATCACCACCAACACCACCCACAACCTGCTGCGCCAGCGCTTCCGACGCAACCGCCTGCGCGCGGCCTTCTCGTGGTGGACCAGCGGCCGCGGCGTCGACCTCGACAGCCGCGCCGACGTCCGGGATGACGCGCAACGACTGCTTCAACAGCTCGCGCCGGACCTCCGCGAGGTCTTTGTCCTCTACCACCACGAGGGCCTCACCCTGCAGGAGATCTCCGAGATCCTCGACAAACCGGTCTCGACGATCGGCGATCGCCTCACGCGCGCCCGAAAACGCCTCCACGACCTCGTCCAGAGCGACCGATGACGACCGACCTCCACGCGGACTCCGAACAAGCGCCCGGCCGCTACGGCTGCCTCGAGCGCCGCGAGGACGCCGAGCTCGTCGTCCAGGAGCGCCTGCACAGCGAGAGCGTCGCCCTCTACCACGCGCACCTCCGCGGCTGCGAGGCGTGCCGTCGCGAGCACCAGGTCCTGGTCGCCCTCTACCGCGGCCCCGACCCGAGCAGCTCCGGCCTCGGCTCCCTCCGCCGCGATCAGGAGTTCGCCGCGATCCTCCGCAAGGTCCGGAGCGACCGCCCCGCGCCCTGGTACGCGCGCCTGGCTGCCCCGCTCGCCCTCGCGGGCGTCGCCGCCGCCGTCCTCGCGCTGCTCCCGGCCCGCGGACGCGTCGAGCACCACTCGACCGACGCCGGCCTCATCGTCCGCCTGTCTGAACAGCCAGCCTCTGCCGGAGAACCCCCGCCCGGCCTCGACCACCGCGCGCAGGCCGACTACGGCCGCGTCATCGCCGGCAGCGGCGTCATCATGGAGGGCGAACGTCCGGTCGCGACCGACACCTTCGCCGTCGGCACGCGCCTCCAGGTCGACACCAACGGCTCCTTGCAGGTCGGCCTCGTCGGCAAGATCCTCGCCAACTTCGGCCCGAACTCCCAGGTCTACTGGGCGCGCGTCGAGCCCAGCACCGTCGAGCTCCACCTCGAGCGCGGCATGATCGCTGTCCGCTACGAGCGCCTCCCCTCCGACCCGATCCTCCGGATCCGCACCCCGACCGCGACCGTGCGCGTGGTCGGCACGGTCTTCACGGTCCAGGTGGATCCGCACGGCACGGTCGTCTCCGTCCTCCGCGGCGCGGTCGAGGTGCTCGACCCCCGCACTGAGGAGCTGCTCGCCGAGGTCAGCGCCGGGTACCGCTTCGACCTCGCGCGCCTCACCTACGCCGACGTCGGCCGCGACGAGGTCCGGATCGCCATGCCGCTCTCCGACGAGGCCACCCGCGGCGACGCGCCCGCGGACGGCACCGTCCCCTCGTCGTGGGTCGTCCCTGGCCTCCCGGACGTCCCCTCGCTGCGGCGGCTCGAGCACATCGTCGACCCCGCGACCATCGAGACCCCCGCGCCGACCCCCGCCGAACGCACTCCCAACGAGCGCAGCGGCCGGAGCAGGCCGCTCCCCAACAACGACGACGACGGCAAGGCCCTCATCGAGAAGCTCGTGCGCGACAGCAAGGCCTCGCGCCGCGAGCAGATCATGGCCTCTCTTGCGCACTGCCAGGACCTCTACGAGTCGCCGGAGACCCGCTACCTGTCGGCCCGTTGCCTGACCCAGTTCATGGCCGAGCACGACGACGTCGTCGAGGGGCACCTGGTCATCGGCATCTTGCGCATGGACTACGCGAACGACTACCCGGCCGCCAAGAAGGCCTTCCAGACCTTCATCGACCGCGCCCCCGAGCACCCGGACGCGGAGGTCGCCCGCTACCGCCTCTGGCTCGCCAGCACCGAGAACGGCGACATCCACGAGGCCATCCAACAGGGCCGCCACTACCTTCGACGCTACCCAGACGGCAAATACGCCGGGAAGGTCCTCCAGCGCTTCCCGCAGCTGATCTCCGAGCTGTAACGCGCCGGCTCCTTGCTGTACCCTCAACCTCGCCTCGTCATATGGGTGTGTTCAAGGCCATCCTCGGACTCTTCGGCCTCGGCAAGGCGGACCCAGTCGCCTCGGTCGACCTCTCGACCAGCGGCGCCGCGAGCGCGGACACCGAGGACGCCGAGACCGACAACGCCGACGAGTCGACCCGCGACGGCTACGGCGACGTCGACGAGGAGTGGGCCGACCTTCAGATGGTCATCCAGCGCTTCGAGGCCGAGGGCATCGACCTCTCGGGCCTCGATATCCGCGATCCCCGGACCTTCTGGGCCCGCCAGCGGCAGATCGCCCAGGGCCGCGCCGCCGGCAAGAGCTACCTGCACAGCGTCGTCTCCGCCGGCTTCCGGAGCATCGAGCACTGGGAGTCGGTGAGCCGCTACTTCCAGGCCAAGTGGTCGAGCCGCATCGAGCTCCCGGGCGGTCGACGAGAGATCCGCCCGCGCGACGAGTTCACCGCCGCGGCCGTCGGCGCCCATGACACGCGCGATCCTCG
>CAZMML010000012.1:0-16196 GCA_964567335.1 uncultured Nannocystis sp.
TGAGGGACATGTCCGAAATGTCATGTTGCCAGGGGCGCGCGGCCCTCGTCGACCTCGAGCTCGATGAGGAGCTGGCCGCCGTCGACGGCGAGCCCCTCGCTGACGTGGACGGCGCGGACGCGGCCCGCCGCGGGCGCCTGGAGCTCGTTCTCCATCTTCATCGCCTCGACGATCACGAGCGGGGCGCCGCGCTCCACCTCTTGGCCGGGGGCGACGAGGACGCGGACGACCCGCCCGGGCATCGGCGCCTTGACCTTGCCGCCGCCGGCGCTGCCGGTGCGGCCGGCCGCGAGCGCGGCCTCGCGGGCGGCGGCCTGCGCGGTGCGGACGACGAGCGGGACGGCGAGGCCGCCGACGCACGCGGAGCCCGGGAGATCCTGGTCGTCGAGGGTGACGACGCGTTGCGAGGAGTCGCCGCGCGCGCGGACGTGCGTGCGTCCGCCAGCGATCGGGGTGACCTCGTGGGTGACGCCGTCGACCTCCACCACCGGAGGATCTGCCAAAGTCACGCGGGCGGTGAGCTCGCGCTCGCCGACGCGGATCACAAATTCGTGTACAGCCGTCACGACGGCAGAGGGTACCAGGCGCGCGCGGTGACGACGAGATGAGCGGGACGAGCCAAGGGAGTCCGGGAGATCCGCTGTCGGCGGCCGAACCGCGGCGGGTCGTGCTCTGCGTCGGGCCCGGCGGGGTCGGCAAGACGACCTGCGCGGCGGCGCTGGCGCTCGGAGCGGCGCGCCGGGGGAAGAAGGTGCTGGTGGTGACGATCGACCCGTCCCGCCGGCTCGCGCAGGCGCTCGGGCACGACCGCGGGCGCGCGGGCGAGGAGCTCCCGGTCCCGCTGCCGCCGGGGGGCGCGCCGGGCGGCAGCCTGCACGCGCTCCTGCTGTCGACGGGGGCGGTGTTCGACCGGATCGTCCACGCCTACGCGGAGAGCCCGGCCGCGGCGCGGCAGATCGTGAGTAACCCGATCTACCGGGCGATCGCCGAGAACCTCGGCGGCTCGCTGGAGTACGCCGCGATGGCCCAACTCCAGCTCCTCCACGCCGAGGCGCGGCACGACCTGGTGGTGCTCGACACGCCGCCGACGGCCAACGCGATCGACTTCCTCAGCGCGCCCGAGCGGATCCACGAGGTCGCGACCAACCCGGCGACGAAGCTGATCAGCGGCGGCGGCAAGCTCGGCGCGCGCCTCTTCGGGGTCGGCAACGGGCTCGTGCTGAAGGCGCTGTCAGCGATCGGCGGCGGCGAATTCCTGACCGAGCTCGGCGCCTTCCTGCGCGACTTCGCGGGGGTGATCGAGGCGTTCCAGCAGCGCGCCGGCGACTTCTCGACCATGCTCACCTCGCGCGAGACCGGGGTGGTGCTGGCGACCTCGACCGCGCCGCTGAGCGTGCGTGAGGCGCTCGACTTCCTGGCGGTGCTCCAGGGGCGCGGGCTGCGAGTCGACGCGGTGGTGCTCAACCGGGCGCTGCCGCCCTTCCCGCCGCCGCCGCCGCCGGAGGCGATGCGCGCGGCGCTGACGGGGCAGGTCGAGCCTGATGTCCTCGAGGACACGCTCGGGCGGGTGCTGGCGGCGTACGAGGGGCTGCGGGTGCAGGGGGAGCAGTCGGTGCAGGCGGGGAAGGCGCTGACCCGGGCCTTCCCGCGGGTGCCGCTGTGGCTGCTGCCGCTGCGCGACCCGGCGCCGACCTCGGTCCAGGACCTGGCGGAGCTGGTGGCGCAATTCGTCCGCTGGGCGCCCGGCTGAACAAGAGCGCTCGGGTCAGATGCTGGCGTCGAAGGGGCCGCCCATCGCGCAGACCTGGGCTTCACCCTCGGTCAGCGCCTTGAGGCAGAGCGCCTTGAGCTTGATGTCGACCTGGCCGAGGCACTCGGTGAAGTAGGCGGCGGGCTTGAGCGGGGCGCGGGTGAGGTCCTGCCGCATGCCGTCGAGGTCAGTGACGTCGGTCTGGGTGACGAAGAGCGAGCGATCGGCGGCGATGAAGTCGACCTCGTTGCGGGAGAAGACGCCGGAGCCCTCGGAGTCCTGGAAGGTCCACGAGACCTGGCCGGGGGTGCCGTCGCGGAAGGCCGTGAGGATGCAGTCGAGCGCGGCGGCGTCGCTCACGGTGACCGCACCCGGCGAGCCGCCGCCGCCGCTCGGGATCGGGCAGTCAGGGTCCTCGATGCTGCACTCGATGGTGACCGCGGCGCAGACCTCGCTCGTCGGGCACTGGTTGGAGGTCGGGTCTGCGGAGGCGAAGCAGCAGCACTCGTCGGTGGCGGCGGGCAGCGGCATGCAGGCGTCGCCCGAGGTCGGGCTCTCGGTCGTGCCCGAGGTCGAGCCGGTGGTGTCGCTATCGGAGGTCTCGGTGCCGCCGGTGTTCGGCGGGCAGGCGAGGAGCAGGGCGCAGAGGGCGAGGGGGGACGTTCGCACGCGCCGACGATCGCACGGGCCCGCGGGCAGGCGCAAGCGGCTGGCGACGGGCGCTGGGGCTCGCGGTCCTAGGGGACAGGGTCGATCGGCCAGCCGAGGAGGGTGCGCACGGCGACGCTGGCGCAGGTGAGGCCGAAGGCGCCGGTGACGAAGCTGGCGGTGCCGTAGATGACGTTGCGGTGCATGCAGCCGTGGAGGTCGTTTTCGCCCTGCGGGCAGACGCAGCGGAAGCCCTGGCCCTCGTCGTAGGCGAGGTCCAGCGGGTCGCGGGCGGGCTCGCGGGAGAAGACGGCGGGGATCCCCCAGGGCTCCTTGTCGCGGTGGGGGAAGTCGTGGGCCTTGCGCAGGAGCTTGCGCGTGGCGGCGAGGAAGGGATCGCTGTCGGCGGCGTTGAGGTCGGCGACGCGGATCTGGGTCGGGTCGATCCGCCCGGAGGCGCCGCCGGAGACGACGAGCGGGAGCCCGCGCGCGCGGCAGGTGGCGATCAGGTGGGTCTTGGCGGCGAGGTTGTCGATCGCGTCGACGACGAGGTCGGGCTGACCCGCGAGGATCGCGTCGCTGGCGGCGGCGTTGTAGAACTCCTGCAGGGGCGCGACCTCGCAGCGCGGGTTGATCAGGCGCAGCCGCTCGGCCATCACCTGCGCCTTGGGCTTGCCGGTGGTGCCGCGCAGGGCGTGCAGCTGCCGGTTGGCGTTGGTGACGCAGATCAGGTCGAAGTCGACGATCGTCAGCTTGCCGACGCCGGCGCGCGCGAGCGACTCGGCGGCGAAGCTGCCGACGCCGCCGAGGCCGACGACGAGGACGTGGCTGCCGAAGAGGCGCGACATGCCGGCGTCGCCGACGAGGCGGCCCATGCGGTCGAAGCGGCGGTGGAGCTTGTAGGTGCTGGTCTCGTCGTCCGCGGGCGCCTCGGCGGCGGGGCGCCGCGGGAAGAGGCCGGCGCTCGAGAGAAACTGCGTGGTCATGGCGCGGCGGAGTGTAGCCTGGAACTCCGCGGGCGCCGCCCGGGCGCGCGCCGACGCGCCGACGCGGAACGAAGGGTCGCCGAGGAGCCGCGCAGGGTCGATCGTTGCGAAGTTCGGCCCGGGTGCGGGCGACTTGGTCGCCGCACCTCGGCCTTCAAGTCGTGCCGTCCGGCCGGGGTGTGATGGCGGGCGCTAGCCGCACCGCTCGGCGTCCTCGAAGGTCTCGGCGGCCATGACGCAGCGGGCGTAGCGGGCGTAGGCGGGCTTGCCGCGGAACTGGAGCAGGATGTCGGCCTGGGCCGGGCAGGTGAGGCGGATGTGGTCGACCAGGCTGGCCGCGGCCTCGGGGTGGCCCGCGGCGCCGGCGAGGACGAGGTCGATCTTGCGCTGGCAGACCTCGTGCGAGATCGGCGCGCGGACGAAGACGAGCCACAACGCGACGACGGCGGCGAGGAGGACAGTGACGACGATCGCGGCGAGCTTCACGGCCACTCCAGGTCAGCCGCCGCCGTCGATGACGCGGAAGGCGGCGCGGCGCTTCTTGGCCAGATCTTCGGTCGCGGGGGCGGGCGCCTCGGGGACGGGCTCCGGGGTCGGGGGGGCCTCCTCCTCCGGATCGGGGCTGACGCTGCGTAGCTCTGGCTTGTTGGGCTCGGGGTCAGTCCGGACTGCGGCCGGGACGGGTTGACCGCTGAGGCGGCGGACGGACTCCGGGACGTGCCGGTCGAGGACGATCCCGCGGCCGGTGGCGCGGTCGATGACGACGTAGATCGACTCCCATGGGAAGGAGCAGCGGGTGATGTGACCACCAAAGGAGAGGTCGGCGGCGAGCCCCTTCTCGCCGAAGACGAGGTCGAGGGGGTAGGCGGCGTCCAGGTCGATAATGAGGCGCTCTCGCCACTGCTGACGGATGAACTCGGGGACCACCACGGAGCTGAGGGTGGCGTTGACGTGGAGCCGCGGGCAGCGACCTGCCGCATAGAGCGACTCGATGACGCTCTGGACCGGGTGGACCATGGTCCTCCTAAGCTAGCGGAAGTCGGGGGGGCTGGCGAGGGTTGCGGTCAGGGTCGCGCGCGCGGGTGAGGACCCTCGCCCCGCGCTGGCGAAGTTCGTGGTACTGTGGGAGCCGCCGATGCAGATCCACGGCCCAGGTTACTGCTCCTGCCACGCCCCTTCGCCGGGGGGGGCAGCGCCGTCGACTGGGTTCTCGGTGCTCATCGTCTCGCTGGGCCTCTTGCTCGCGGGGCTCATCAGCCACGGTGTGATCTCGCTGCGCTTCTGGTGAGCCTCACGAGAAGGCGGCGAGACCGGTCAACGCGCGGCCGATCGCCAGCGTGTGGATCTCGTGGGTGCCCTCATAGGTGTAGACCGTCTCGAGGTTGCACAGGTGCCGCATGACGTGAAACTCGCCCATGATGCCGTTGCCGCCGAGCATCGAGCGCGCCGTGCGGGCTGACTCCAGGGCCATGCGCACGTTGTCGCGCTTGAGGTAGGAGACCTGCTCCGGGCTGAGCTTCCCGTCCTGCTTGAGGCGGCCGAAGTGATACGCGAGCAGGAGGTGCTTGCCGATCTCGTTGTGCAGCTCGACGAGCTTCTGCTGCGTGAGCTGGAAGGCGGCGAGCGGCCGGCCGAACTGGGTCCGCTCGAGGGTGTAGGTGCGGGCGCGCTCGTAGACGCCCATGGCGGCCCCGACCGCGCCCCAGCCGATCCCGTAGCGCGCCTGGGTGAGGCAGCCGAGCGGGCCCTTGAGGCCCTGGACGCCGGGGAGCAGGTTGGCGGCGGGGACGCGGACCTCGTCGAGGACGATCTCGCCGGTGATCGAGGCGCGCAGGCTGAGCTTGCCGTGGGTCTCGGGGGTCTGCAGGCCCTTCATGCCGCGCTCGACGAGGAAGCCGCGGATCGTCGCGACCTCGCTGCCGAACTCGCGGGTCTTGGCCCACACGACCAGGACGTCGGCGATCGGGCTGTTGGTGATCCACATCTTCTGGCCGCTGAGCACGTAGTCGCCGCCGGACGCGCGCTGCTCGGCGTGGGTGCGCATCGAGCCGGGGTCGCTGCCGGAGTTCGGCTCGGTCAGGCCGAAGGCGCCGATCACCTCGCCGCGGGCCATCGGCGGGAGCCAGCGCTGACGCTGCTCCTCGCTGCCGTAGGCGTAGATCGGCCACATCGCCAGGGCCGACTGGACCGAGCAGAAGCTGCGGATCCCGCTGTCCTGGCGCTCGAGCTCGATCATCGTCAGGCCGTAGGCGACGGGGTTCATGCCGGCGCAGCCGTAGCCCTGGAGCGGCGCGCCGAGGAAGCCCATGGCGGCGAACTCGGGGATGAGCTCGCGCGGGAAGGTCGCGCGCTCGTAGTGGTCCTGGATGATCGGGGCGACGCGACGCTCGCAGAACTCCCGCGACGCGCTCCAGATCAGGCGCTCTTCATCAGTGAGCAGGGGGTCGATCGAGAGCAGGTAGGGGACGCCGGTCATCGGCGCGTGTCTACCACGGGGAGGCGCCGGAGGTCGACGAGGAGGAGCGCGGCGAGGCCGAGGAGCAGGACGTTGCGGGCGAGGTCGAGGCCGGAGGTCGGGGCGCTGCTGATCGCGCCGAAGCAGCCGCAGTCGAGGTCGATGCCGCGGGCGAGCACGGTGCCGATCAGGGCGGTGAAGGTGGCCATCAGCAGGGCGGCGAGCCAGACCCCGCCCCGGTAGAGGCGGCCGGTGAGGAGCGCGAGCGCGGACAGGAGCTCGAGCGGCGGGACGACCACGGCGATCAGGTTGACGAGCGGGTCGGGGAAGACGCGGTAGTTCGGGAGCTTGTCGGCGAAGGCGGCCGGGTCGACGAGCTTGGGCAGCGCGGCGGCGAGGAACACGCCGGCGATCGCGAGCCGCGCGGCCCACACGGCGACCTGCCAGGCGCGACCGGAGCTCACGGCGCGTCCTCCACGGTCGACATGAGGGCCTCAGGTTCGGCCGGGCTCGCGCCGCCGTCGCAGACGCCCTCCTGGCGCGGAGCGGCGAGCCAGGTCATGTCTGACCGCAGAGCCAGGTGTACGATGCCGACGGCGGAGCCGATGCCGAGGAGCACGGCGAGTTCCTGGAGTTCGCGGCGCATGGCGTGCTGAGCGAGTCTAACACCGGAGGGCCGCCCCGGATTCCCGCGTGCGTCGGCGCGGGGGCGGCGCGAGACGGCCGAAATCGCCGCGAATTTGCCGCGGGACCGGGGGCCGGTGCTAGGCTTGCTGGGCGCGCCCGCGCGGGGCGCCGCGCCCGCGTCTACCCCCCCGAAGGATCGCCGGCCATGTCCCGACTCTCACTCGCCCTCGTCACCATGTTGTGCGGATCGACGCTGCTCGCCGCCGAGGCGCAGGCGGCCCCGGTCAAGGTCGGCGGGTCGGTGAACACGAAGGACGGGGCGCGCGGCAAGTCGAGCGGGGGGCCCAAGGGCTTCGAGCTGCCCGATCACTTGATCGGCGGGAACGCGATCACGGCGCTGATGCCGGTGCAGGTCGGCTTCGTCGGCTACCTCCCGCGGGTCCGGATCGGCTTCCAGTACGAGCGCCAGCTCTACAAGGCCCACTGGCTCTACATCCAGATCGCGGCGCTGCTCGACCGCGGGGATTGGCAGGCCTTCCACCTGCCGCAGTGCGGGCTCGGGAACTCCAGCGGATCCTGCAACCCGGGGACGGTCGCGGGCTTCGACCTCGGGGTCGGCTACGCGCACAAGTGGTACCTCAAGGACAACCCCTACCTCGTGCCGATCGCCCGCGTGGGCCTCAACGGCGGGGCGTGGTGGTACCCCTACATCACGGAGTCGCGCCAGCAGTCGCGCGAGCGCTCGTGGTCGATGAGCGTGCGCGGGGGCGGCGGCCTGCGCCTCTTCCTCCTCCGCGACCTGGCGATCGGCCTCGACCTCAACCTTGTGCTCGGCTTCATGGTGTCGCGCGACACGCCGCTCGCCAAGCCGGCCGAGACCAACACGCAGGGCCTGGTCGGGCTCGAGATCTTGCCGCTGATCGTCGAGTACCGCTTCTAGCGCCGACACCGCCCCGCTGCCCCGCTTGGCGCGTCGGGCGGCCGCCCAGGACGGATCGATAGGTCGTGGGTGTCGGCACTGGCGCTCGGCTTGCGCACCCTCCCCGGCTCTCGGCTCAGCGGACGTGGGTGATCGCGCCGGTTCGGGCGTCGATCCGGATCCGCTTGTTGCCGGCGGAGTGCTTGAGGCGGCCGGTCCAGCCGTCGGCGACGGCGCGCAAGGCGACCTCGCTCGGCTGGGGCGGGTGGCAGCGGGCGAGGTCGAGGAGGCGCTGGAGGGCGCCCTCGCGGTCGACGGGGGCGGGGCGGGCGTAGCTGCCGAGGCGCTCGAGGTAGGCGGCGAGGTCAGGGGCGTCGGCGGCGCGGGCCGCGGGCGCCCACGCGGCGACGCGGGTGAGGGTCTCGGGGACCTCCCTCGCCCACCAGACGGCGTGGGTGCAGGTGTCGCGCGCGTGGTGGCCGACGATCTCGAGGATGTAGTCGCGCTTGGGGGTGCGGCGCTCGCGGGCGAGGTCGAGGAGGTGCGGGACGAGGGCGTCGTCCATCAGCAGGAGATCCTCGTCTTGCGACATCAGGTGCCAGCGCGGCTGCCAGGCCCAGCGGCGGAGGAGGGCGGGGGAGGGGCTCGTCGAGTCGTCGGTGTGGGCGGTGACGATCTTGGCGGCGATCAGGGCCTCCCACAGGTGACGGATCGCGTCGTCGATCTCGTGGGGGTCGGTCGGGGCGTGACCTGTGAGCTGTTGCCAGCGCTCAGGGGTGAGGGCGCCGTGGCGGTAGGCGCGGAGGATCGTCTTGGCGAGCTGGGTCGCCTCAGCCGGAGGGCGGGCGCGCAGGGCGGTCGTCCACTCGGTCCAGGGGCTCGGCGCGAGGGCGGCGAGCAGGGCCTGGAAGTCGGCGCGTTCGCGGCTGCGAGACATGACGCGGGAGAGCTTCGCCGATCTGGGCCCGCGCGACCAAGTGCGCGCGAGCGCGAGGTCCGCTCACGGGAGCACGGAGAGGCGGCGGCGCTCGATCAGCTCGAGGTGCACGCGCAGGTTGCACTGGCCGGCGACGTGCCAGCGATCGCCGGGCGTGGACGGCTGGATCTGGAGGAGGGGGGTCCCCTCGAGGGCGGAGATCGGCGCGCCGTCGTCGTCGCGGAGGTGAAAGAGGGCGGCGTAGGGGGCGTTGGCGATCGAGCCGTGGATGATGAGCTGGACGTCGAGGAGGCCGCGGCGGCGGGCGGCTCGCAGCGCCTCGGCGCAGCGGAGGCGCTGCGCGCGGAGGAAGATCGGCGCGGCCTCGAGGTCGCGTCGGAGCGCGATCGTGGGGCCGAGCACGGTGTTGCGGTTGAGCTGGAGCTCGACGCGGATGCCCTGGTTCGGCGGGTCGTCGGGGGAGGGCGGCCGCTCCATTGAGACCCAGCGCAGCCAGACCGCGAAGGCGTCGCGGTCGAGGTCGAAGCGCAGCTGGGGGTACGCGAGCTCCACGGCCGGGACGATAGCTGAGGCGAAGCGGGGGCGAGGTGCGCGGGGCATCGTGAGGCGTCGCACCCGCCGCGCGGGGGGCTCGCGGCGGAACTTGTGGGACCGTCGCGGCGTGACTGCGCCCATCGTCGTACCTGACCGGGTCAACATGGCCGAGTGGTTCCTGGACGCGCGCCTCGCCGAGGGGTTCGGGGACAAGACGGCGATCTACTACGGAGACGCGCAGGTGACGTACCGCGAGCTGGTGGCGTCGTCGTGTCGGGTGACGAACCTGCTCCGCGACCTCGGGCTGCGGATCGAGGACCGGGTGCTGCTGCTCCTGCTCGACACGCCGGAGTTCGCGGCGGCGTACTTCGGCGCGCTGCGGGCGGGCTGCGTCGCGGTGCCGGCGAACACGTGGCTCACGCCGGCGGACTACGCGTACTACCTCGAGTACGCGCGGCCGCGGGCGGTGGTCGTCGACGCCGAGGTCTACCCGCAGCTCGATCCGGTGTGGCGCGACGCGCCCTACCGGCCGCACGTGATCGTGGTCGACCGCGCGCACGGGCCTGTCCCCGCGGACACGCTCGACTGGCACGCGGAGCTGGCGCGGCGGCCGGACCGCGCGCGTACGGAGCCGACCTACCGCGACGACTTCGCGACCTGGCTCTCGTCGTCCGGCTCGACCGGGCGGCCGAAGTGCGTGGTCCACATGCACCACGACTTCATCTGGAACACGATCGCCTACGCGCAGCGGACGCTCGGCCTGCGCCCCAGCGACGTGACGCTCTCGGCGCCGAAGCTCTTCTTCGGCTACGCGCTGGCGAGCAACATGCTCTTCCCCTTCAGCGTCGGCGGGAGCTGCGTGCTGGTGCCGGAGCGGGTGCCGCCGGAGCGTTACTTCGCGCTGCTCGGGCGCTACCGGGCGACGCAGTTCGTGACGGTGCCGACGACGATCGCCAAGATGCTGGACCACGCCCACGAGGCGAAGGCGCACGACCTCTCGGCGCTGCACTCGTTGGTCAGCGCGGGCGAGGCGCTGCCGCCGCGGCTCCACCGCGCGTGGAAGCAGTCGGTCGGGGTGGAGATCTACGACGGCATCGGCTCGGCGGAGATGTTCCACGTGTACATCACCAACCGCCCGGGGGACGTGAAGGAGGGGAGCCTCGGGCGGATCGTCGAGGGCTACACCTACCGCCTGATCGACGACGAGGGCCGCGAGGTGCCGCGCGGGGAGATCGGGACGCTGGTGATCACCGGGCCCTCGGCGGGCGCGGGGTACTGGCGGATGCGCGACCTCAGCCGCGCGACCTTCTGGGGCGACTCGGTCCGCGGGGCCGACAAGTTCTACGTCGACGACGAGGGCTACTTCTGGTTCTGCGGCCGCGGCGACGACATGCTCAAGTGCTCGGGGGTGTACGTGTCGCCGGTCGAGGTCGAGAACTGTCTGCTCGGGCACCCTGCGGTGCTCGAGGCGGGCGTGGTCGGCTACCGCGACGCGGCTGGGCTCGAGCGCGCGGTCGCCTACGTCGAGCTGGCTGAGGGGCACTCGGCGTCCGAGGGGCTCGCCGCGGAGATCCTCGCGCACGCGCGCGCCAGCATCGCCGCCTTCAAGGCGCCGCGGCGGATCGAATTCGTGTCGGTGCTGCCGCGCACCGAGACCGGCAAGATCAAGCGCGCCGAGCTGCGCAAGCTCGCGGCTGCGCTGACCTGAGGCTCGATGAGTGTATCTTCACTGAACGGGGTCTGCGTTCGGCTCGCCGACCTCACCTATCCCGAGGTCGCGGCGCTCCTTGCGAGCCCGCTGCGGAAGATCGCGCTGCTCCCCGTGGGGAGCACCGAAGCCCATGGTCCGCACCTGCCGCTGTCGACGGACAGCTTGATCAGCGACGCGGTGGCCGAGCGCGCGGGCGCGGAGCTGGCGGCGCGCGGCTTCGCGGCGGCGCAGATGCCGACGATCCACTACGCGGTGACGGAGTGGGCCGCGGCCTTCGCGGGGTCCGTGTCGATCCCTGAAGATGTGGCGATCGGTCTGGTGCTAGGGGCATGTAAGGCCGCGCGGGGCGCGGGCTTCGACCGCGTGGTGGTCTTCACGGCGCACCTGGAGCCGGACCACATCGCCTCGTTGCGCGCGGTCGTGCGGCGCTTCGAGGCCGAGACCGGCGAGTCGCTGCTCTTCGTCGACACGACGCGGCGCGCGCTCGCGTCGCGACTTACAGATGAATTTCAGAGCGGCTCCTGTCACGCCGGACGCTACGAGACGAGCCTGGTGCTGGCGATCCGACCCGATCTGGTCCGCGGGGAGGCGGCCGCGACGCTGCCCGAGCTTCACGTGCCGCTCGCGCAGTACATCCGCGAGGGAAGGCGTGGGTTCCTCGATTGCGGGATGACGCAGGCCTACTGCGGCGCTCCTGCGCAGGCCTCTGCAGAGGAGGGGCGTGAGTCGCTCCGCACGCTCGCGACTTTGATCGTCGAGGCGGTGCTCCGCGCGGAGGAGGCCCGCGAGTCCCCGCTGTAATCCTCGCGGCCCCTCGTGGTACTAGGGAGTACTGCGTGAGGAGTGGATGAGGATGAGGATCTCCATTACTACAGTTTCCGCGATCTGCGGATGTCTACTGGCGGCCTGCGGTGACAACGGCGTGACGACGACCGAGTCGACGGAGACGGGCTCGACGGGTTCGACGAGCTCGACGACGTCAACGACGACGACCACCACCACGGGTGAGCCGACCACGAGCTCGACGACCGAATGTCTGACGGACTGCGTCACGAGCGACGCGACCGCCGTCGGGAGCTCGAGCACGACGGACAACACGACGGGGTCGACGACGGGCAACACGACGGGGTCGACGACGGACAACACGACGTCGACGGGCTCGACGGGGTCGTCGGGGTCGTCGGGGGGGTCGAGCTCGTCGGGCGTGGTCGACCTGTGCGCCGACGGGGTGATCGACCAGGACGAGACGGACGTCGACTGCGGCGGCCTGATCTGCGGCGACTGTCAGGACGGGCAGATCTGCCTCGTGAACGACGACTGCGCGTCGCTCAACTGCCAGGCCGGCGTGTGCGCGATGCCGGAGTGCCTGCAGGACGCCGACTGCGCGATGATGAACGACGCCTGCAACGCCGGCTTCTGCGACCTCAACGTGCTCAAGTGCGCCAAGCAGGCGATGCCCGACGGGGTCCAGTGCGACGACGCGAACCTCTGTACGGATGGGGACGTGTGTACGGCCGGGGTGTGCGGCGGCGCGGACAAGGACTGCTCCGCGCTCAACACCACCTGCGGCACGGGCGCCTGCAACGCGATGAGCGGGATGTGCGAGACGCAGCCGGACGCCAAGAAGGACGGGGTCGCCTGCGACGACGGGAAGGCGTGCACGGCCAACACGACCTGCCTGAACGGCGCCTGCGGCGACCCGAACGACAATGGGTACGTGTTCTACGAGCCCTTCGCCAACAACATGGCCGGCTGGATGCTCGCGCAGGGGTGGGAGATCAAGCCCGCCGCGGTCTCGCCGGCGGGCTGCTGCGGGGCGGACCCGGCGACGGACCACACGCCGAGCATGGACAACGGCGTCGCCGGGCAGTTCGTCGGCGGGCTGGTCACGTCCGCCAACACGACGCAGGGGCAGTTCAACTGCATCACCTCGCCGGTGGTCAACACGGCGGCGATGCCCTCGGTGTGGCTGACCTTCTGGAGGCACGCGCACCTCGACTACACGAACTTCGTCGTCAACCGCACCGAGGTGTACAACGGCAACATGTGGGTCCTGCTCGAGCAGGGCTACGCGAACACGCTCAACGACGCGAACTGGACGCAGAAGACCTTCGACATCACGGCCCACAAGAACGCGATGATGCAGGTGCGGATCTGCCACCAGCGCAACTCGGGCGCCTTCTCGCACGCGGGCTGGAACCTCGACGACGTCACGATCGCGCCGCTGACCTGCACGCCCTGAGCGCACGGGCCGCGCGGGCGCGTCCGTCGCCCGCGCGGCTGGTCTCGGTGTACCCTCGCGGCGATGAAGCTCGTCGCACGTTCATGCCTGGCGCTCCTGCTCGCCGCCGCCTGCGGCGCGGAGGCGCCGAAGGAGCCGCCGCCCGAACCCGCGAAGAAGGCCGAGCCGCCGCCCGAGCCGAAGAAGGCCGAGCCGCCGCCCGCGCCGAAGTTCCCGCCGGGCGAGGCGGGCGAGGCCTGCGCCAAGATCATCGTCGTGGCGTGGCAGGGGGCCGAGGGGGCCGAGGCGACGGTGACCCGCGACAAGGCGGCGGCCAAGGCCCGCGCGGAGGAGCTGCAGAAGAAGCTCGCGGGCGGCGCGGCCTTCGCGGACCTGGCGAAGGAGACCGACGAGCCGAAGACGGGCGCCAAGGGCGGGGCGATGGGGACCTACGAGGCGGACAAGTGGCCGGAGAAGTACGCGCCGCTGAAGGACGTGGTGTTCGCGCTGGGGATCGGCGAGACGAGCGCGGCGGTGGAGCACCCGCACGGCTTCGTGGTCGCGCAGCGCTGCAAGGTCGAGAAGGTGCACACGCGGCACATCCTGGTCCGCTACAAGGGGGCCAAGAACGCGGAGGCGAAGATCAAGCGGAGCAAGGCGGACGCGCAGAAGCTGGCGGAGAAGATCCACGCCGAGGCGAGCAAGGCGGGGGCGGACTTCGAGGCGATCGCAAAAAAGAAGAGCGAGGACGGCTCGGCCGAGCGAGGCGGCGACCTCGGTTCGGTCGGGCGGGGGCTCTTCGCGCCGGCCTACGAGGCGGCCGCGTTCGCGCTGAAGCCGGGGGAGATCAGCGCGGTGGTGGAGAGCGACTTCGGCTTCCACATCATTCAGCGGGTCGACTGAGGGGGTCGCAGCGGACGAGGCCCTCCTCGGTCAAGACGGCGTGCATCGGCACGTCGTGGGCCTCGTGCGGGAGGCCCTCGCCGAGCTCCTCGGCGAAGCAGACGCCGACCCGCAGCGGGCGCGCCGCGGCCCGCAGGTCGGCGAGGGCGCGGTCGTAGTGGCCCTTGCCGAAGCCGAGGCGGACGCCGTCTCGGGTGAACATCAGGCCCGGCACCAGCGCGAGGTCGAGGTCGAGCTCGGTGAGGGCGACGCCGGGGCCGGTGCGCGGCTCGAGCAGGCCGAAGGGCGCGGGGGCGAGGTCGGCGAGGTCGAGCAGCTCGACGAACTCGATCAGCGCGCGCCGGGGTCCGGTCATACGCGGGAGCCACACGCGCTTGCCGGCGGCGAGGGCCTCAGCGAGCAGGGGGCGGGTGTCGGGCTCGCCCTGGACGCCGACGAAGGCGGCGAGCTGGGCCGCGGTGCGCCACCAGGGGTGGGTGGTGAGCTGGGTGGTGAGTCGCGCCGAGCGGGCCACGACCTCCGCAGCCGGACGTCCGCGCCGGCGCTCCAGGCAAGCGGCCCTGAGGTCGGCCTTGGCGATCATGGTGCGCGTCTACCGCGGAGGCGGTGAGGTCGCAAGGGGGCTTGCGCACGCGCGGGAACTTTGATAAGTACTGCGGCCCGCGCGGGAGTAACTCAGATGGTAGAGTGTCAGCTTCCCAAGCTGAATGTCGCGGGTTCGATCCCCGTCTCCCGCTCTCCAGGATAGAAGAAACGACCAGGGCCCCCACGCGGGGCCCTGTCGCTTTTGTGGGCGCGAGGCGGGTACCCTGAGGGCGGTGTCCTGGCTCGCCCTCTCCCTCGCGTCGATGCTCGCCGCGGCGCCGAGCGCCGCGAAGACGCCGCGCGGCGGGGGAGGCGAGCTCTCGCTCTTCGCCGACGCGAGCATCGCCAGCGCGCTCACCCTCGTCGGGGTCGGGCTGCGCGGCGGCTACTTCGTGCGCCCGCGCCTCGAGATCGGCGGGGAGCTGCAGAGCGTGATCCTCTTGCCCTCGCGCGGGGTGGGTGAGCCGGCGCCGCGGGACGACGCCCCGGGCGCGGCGTTTCGTGCGACGCCGATGCTGCGCTGGTTCCCGCTGCGGACGGAGGGGTTCGCGGCGTACCTGCTCGGAGGGGTCGGCCCGAGCCTGGTGGGGTTGCGCGGCGGGGTGCTCGGACACGCGGTGGTGGCCCCCGGGGCGCTGGTCCACCTCGGGGGGCGGGTGTGGCTCGACCTGGCGTTCCGCTTCTCGCTCAGCTTCCCGGGGGCGAAGTGCCGCCGGGCCTTCCCGGCGCAGGAGGCGCCCGGGGTCTGCGAGCTGCACTTCGGGCCGCGGCTCGGGCGGGTCGCGGCGTTCTGACGCGCGTCGCGGCGTGGTGGCGGGCGCGCTACCATGCGCGGCGCATGAGTCTCTCGCGCCGGAGCTTCCTCGCCTGCCTGCCCGCCGGGGTCGCGCTCGCGTGTACGCGGAGCGCCTTGCCGGGGCCGCAGGCGCCGGAGCTCGCGGGGGCGGCGGGGAAGACGGTCCTGATCCCGCTCGCGGCCGAGGGCTTCGATCCGACCGAGGTGGCGGTGCCGTGGAAGATCCTGCGGGCGCAGGGGGTCCGGGTGCTCTTCGCCACGCCGGAGGGGGCGCCGGGGTCGGCCGATCCGCGGATGCTCACCGGCGAGGGGCTCGGGTCTTTCCGCGAGCGTCTGCGGGCCGACGCGCGCGGGCGCGAGGCCTACGCGGAGCTGACGCGGGCGCCGGAGTTCGCCGCGCCGATGAGCTACGCGGCGCTGGCGGGCCTGGAGGTCGAGGGGCTGATCTTGCCCGGAGGACATGCGCCCGGGATGAAGGTCTACCTCGAGTCGATGCTGCTGCAGCGCTACGTGGCCCGCTTCTTCGCGAGCGGTCGGCCGCTCGGCGCGATCTGCCACGGGGTGGTGCTGGCGGCCCGCAGCCGCGACGCGACGGGTCGCTCGATCCTCCATGGGCGCCGGACCACCGCGCTGCCGCGGCGGATGGAGCACCTGGCGTGGCGGCTCACGCGGCGGCACGTGGGCGACTACTACCGGACCTACCCGGAGTACGTGGAGGACGAGGTGACGCGGGCGCTGCGGGCGCCGGAGGACTACGTGGTGGGCCCGGGCGGGCTGCGCCGCGACGCGCCGGACGACCTCGGGCCCGGGTTCGTGGTGGAGGACGGGCACTACTTCTCGAGCCGCTGGCCGGGCGACGCGCACAGCTTCGGGCTGACGATGGCGCGGCGGCTCGCGCGAGGGGTCGGATGATCCAGCTCTACGGGTTTTGGCGCAGCACGGCGACGTGGCGGGTGCGGATCGCGCTCGCCTACAAGGGGATCGAGCACACGACGGTGCCGGTCGATCTGATCACGGCCGGGGCGCAGCGCGACCCGGCGTACCTGCGCCTCAATCCGATGGGGCAGGTGCCGCTGCTCGTGCTCGCCGACGGGACGACGCTGTCGCAGTCGATCGCGATCCTC
>CAZMML010000013.1:0-6031 GCA_964567335.1 uncultured Nannocystis sp.
CCCGCGGTCGAGTCGTGGCTCGAGGCGGAGCCGCGCCGCTTCGGCGCCGCGGAGGCGAGCGGCGCCGACTACTGCGAGCTGCACGCGCTCAGCGTGCCGAGCGAGGGGATCGCGGCGCCCGACGGGGTCGTCCTGACGCGACGCAACCTCGAGATCGCGGGCTTCTGGTCGGCGCCGGGCGAGCCGACGCGCCGCCCCCTCGGGCTCTCCGCGAACCTCTCCGACGGCGCGAGCGCCCCGATCGAGGGGCTCGCCGAGTGGCCGGCGGCGGCGAGCTCCGGCGAGGTCGCGCTGGTGGTGACCCGCCGCCCCGCCCGCGCCTTCGACGGGATCGAGCTCGACGGCGTCGACCCGATCGACCTCGGCTTCGCCGTCCTCGCGGGGATCCTCAGCGGCGCCGAGGTGACGGTGGCGCGGCGGGGTTGAACGGGGGCGGGCTACTTGCGGCCGCAGCCCCACTGACCGCGGCCGCAAGCGCACGCGAAGTCGCCGCCGGTCGTGCGGTAGACGCAGAAGCCGGCCTCGCCGCGGGGGCAGGAGGCGCCGACCTGGGGGAGGTAGCGGGGACAGCTGGCGTCGCCCTCGACCGAGAGCACCTGCGGCGAGCCGCCGCCTGGGGACTGGCTCCCGTCGCTCTTGCACGCGAGGCCGAGGCCGAGGCCGAAGCAGGTCAGGAACCCGAACACGAGGGTGCGCAGGGCGGAGGTCGACATCGTGGAGCCAGGCTCGCAGGTCGCGCCCCGCGCTGTCAACGCGCGCCCGCGCGCACGCTCGCATGTGCGCACGTCCTTTCAGACAGGTCGTTAGAGACATGTTCAAGCGCGGGACGATCTGTCGTCGGACTTGGACCCCGGCGCCACCTTGTCGGGGGCGCGCGACGCGGCGGCCCGAACTTCGAGGGGAGGACGGCAGGCGCCGGCCTGGCGCGGCGCTTGCTTGGGCGCGGTCCATGCTCACGGCACAGGCGCGGGAGGACGCGATCGTCGGCTGCTTGCTCGGGGGGGCGGTCGGCGACGCCCTCGGGCTCCCCTTCGAAGGGCTCTCGCGGGAGCGGGTGGCGCGTCGCCTCGGCGCGGAGGCGCTGCGCCACTCGCTCGTCCGGGGCCGCGGGATGATCAGCGACGACACCGAGCACGCCTGCATGACCGGCCAGGCGCTGCTGGCGGCCGGGGGTCGACCGGAGCGCTTCGCTCGCTCGCTCGCGTGGCGGCTCCGCGGGTGGCTCCTCGCGGGGCCGGCGAGCGTCGGTTGGGGGACGCTCCGCGCGATCGTCCGGCTCTGGCTCGGGTGGCCGCCGGATCGCAGCGGCGTCCGCTCCGCCGGCAACGGGCCCGCGATGCGAGCGCCGCTGCTCGGGGTGTGCGTCGCTGAGGACCAGCTCGACGAATTCGTCGCTCGCTCGACCCTGCTCACCCACCGCGATCCACGGGCGCTGGCCGGGGCGCTCGCGCTGGCCCGCGCGGCCGCGAGGGCGGCGCGCGGCGAGACGCCGCCCGCGGTGCTCGCCGCGCTCCAGCGCGGCTGCGACGACGCGGAGCTGGCGTCCGCGCTCGCGCAGGTCCAGGAGCACGTCCTTCGCGGCGCGCCGCCCTCCGCGCTCGCCGCCGCGTTGGGCCAGGCGAGCGGCGTCTCGGGCTACATCCATCACACCGTGCCGGTCGCGCTCGCGTGCTGGGCCGCCTCGCCGCGGGACGTGGCCGGGGCGGTCGACGCCGCGGTGCGCCTCGGCGGCGACACCGACACGGTGGCGGCGATCGCCGGGGCGCTCGCGGGCGCCGCGGGAGGTCCAGGGGCGATCCCCGCGGCCTGGCTCGCCGGGATCTGGGAGGCACCGCGTTCGGTCCGGTGGATCCGGGCGCTGGGTCGTCGTCTCGCGGGGACCTCGGCCAAGCGCGCGCCCCTGGGGCTGTGCTGGCCCCTGCTCTTGCTTCGGAACGTCGTTTTTGCGGCGATCGTGCTCGCGCACGGGTTCTCTCGCCTCGCGCGCGTGGGCTAGCGCTCGGCCAGGGGCGCTGGGTCGGGCGCGCGCAGGGGCGGAGGGCGCGGGTGCCCAGGTCCGGGGGCGGTGCGCCCTCGCCCGGGGGGTCGTCCAGGACCTTGTATTACCCACGCATCGGCGCGATTGTTGCGCCGGGCGCCGGGCCCCTGCGATCCTCGGCCCCAGCCCACCGCGACCCGGAGACCTTGATGGCCTCGTACACCCTCCACATCCAGTACGTCGATCGTCCGGCGGAGACCCGCACCTTCACTCAGGCGAAGGTGCTCCTCGGTCGCGACGCCGGTGACATCGTCCTCCACGACAGCCAGGTCTCGGGACGTCACGGCGAGATCAGCTGGGACGGCACCACCCTCCGCTTCACCGACCTCGGCTCGACGAACGGCAGCTTCCTCCTGCAAGGCCAGCGCGTGGCGAACCTCGAGCTCACCGTCGGGATCGCGCTGCGCCTCGGCAACTCGTTGATCACCGTGCAAGCGATCGAGGGCGCCGGGCCGGGCAAGGGCCGGACCGTGATCGCGGGGCCCGGGATGGTGCCCGGCTTCCCCGCGCCGATGAAGGCGCCGATGCCGGCGCGCCCGCCGGGTCCGCTCGCGCCGCCGGTCGCGCCGCCGGGGCCGGCCCCGCAGGGCGGCGGCTTCGCCTTCGCTCCGACCGCGCAGCTCCAGAACCCGGGAGTGCTGCGTCCGCCGGCGCCGCAGCCGCTCGGCGCCCCCGTGCCGCAGCCGATGGCCCCGCCGGCGCCGATGGCTCCGCCGCAGCCGATGCCGCTCGCCGCTCCGGTGCCGCCGCCGCAGCCGATGGCGCCGCCGCAGCCGGTTGCGACGCCCATCGTGTCGCAGCCGCCGCAGCCCTTGCCGGTCGCCGCGCCGGCGCCCTTCCCGGCCGCGCCCGCGCCGCAACCGCCGGGACCGCCGCCGGGGACGCTGTCGGGTGCGCAGGCGCAGCAAGCCGCAGCGGCGCCCGCCGCGGTGCCGTCCGCGCCGGTCGCGGCGCAGCCGGTGCCTGTGCCGGTGGCGATGCCCGTACCGACGGCGGCGGCGCCCCCGGGCGCCGCGACGCTGCCCGAGTCGCAGGACCTGGGCGCGGCGATCAAGCACATCTTGAAGCAGGCGTGGGGGGTGCTCGCGCCCGTCGCGCCGACGGTGATCGTGACCCTCGCGGCGATCTTCGTCCCGATCGCGGCCCTGGGGGCGCTGTTGGTGTCGATCCTCCCGCTCGGCTTGATCGGGATCGTCGGCCTGCTGCTCGCGCTCGTGCAGCTCGCGGCGGCGATCATCCTGATGCCGGCGACGAACCGCTACCTCCTCGGCAGCTACCTCGGGCAGCCGATCTCGATCCAGGCGTCGATCCAGGGTCAGGTCGCGCGCGCGGCCGACGTCGCGGTCCACTGCTTCATCCCGATGATCCCGCTCGGCGTGTTCGCGGCGCCGATCTACTTCGTCGAGCAGAAGAAGATCGGCGCGGTGATCGGCCGCAACTTCAACCTCCTCGGCAAGGAGCTGGTGCCGATCATCGTCTCCGCGCTGGCCTTCGCGATCGCGGTCGCGATCCCGCAGGTGATCCTCGGCATGATCCTCATCCACCTGCCCTTCGGCGCGGTGCTCGTGGCCGTCTTCAACGCCGTGATCACCTCGGTGATGCTCGGCTTCTTCGCGGCGCTCAGCGTGTCCCTCTACTTCGCGGTGCGCCGCAAGCACGAGGGCGGCGACCCCGAGGGCGAGGCGAGGGCCGCGCTCAGCGGGACGCCCGCGCTGCCGGCCTGAGCGGCGCGTCGTCGCGGCCGCGCGGCGCTCAGCGGCGCCGCGCGGTCGGTCGCGAGGAAGACAGCGCGCCGGTCGACCCGGGCCTGCGCTCCGCGCCCGCGTCGGCGGGGTAGAGCGCCTGATGCCCGTGGCGCTCGCGGATCTCCGACATCACCGCCTGCAGCGCCGCGCTCCGCGGTGACGCGGCGGCGGTCGCCGGCGCGAGCAGGTCGAGCTGGGTCGGCGCGTGGCCGGGGCCCTCGAGGGCGGCGACGCTGATCCCCGTGAGGCGGAAGCTGCGGCCCTCGGTCTCGACCGCCTCGAGCAGTCGGCAGGCCGCGGCGTAGATCGCGTTGAACGCGTCGGTCGCGGTCGGGAGCGTGCACTGCCGCGTCTCGGTCACGAAGGACGCGTCGCGGATCTTCAGCGTCACGCAGCGCGCGCGCAGACCCTGCGCCACCAGGCGATCGGCGACGCGCGTCGCCTGCGAGAGCAGGTGCCTCCGGAGCGCCGCCACGCCGGCGACGTCGATCGCGTAGGTGTCCTCGTGCCCGATCGACTTCGCGGCTCGGTCGGGGACCACCTCCCGCTCGTCGAGCCCGAGGCTGAGCCGGTGGAGGTGGAGGCCGTGCGCGCCGAAGATCGCCGCCAGGCGCGCCTCGCCGAGCTCGCGGAGATCGCCGACCGTGCGTACGCCGAGCTGAGCGAGGCGCTCGTCGGTCCGCGGCCCGACGCCCCACAGCGCGGCGACCGGGAGCGGGGTCAGGAAGCGCAGCTCCTCGCCCGCGGGCACCTCGGTCAGGCCGTCGGGCTTGTTCATGCCGCTGGCGATCTTGGCCAGGAACTTCACCGCCGCGATCCCGACCGAGCAGGTCAGCTCCGTCTCGGCGCGGACCGCCGCGCGGAGCGCGACGGCGACCTCGCGCGGCGCCCCCCACAGGCGCTCGGTGCCGCCGAGGTCGATGAAGGCCTCGTCGATCGAGAGCCCTTCGACGAGCGGCGAGAAGCCCTCCATGATCGCGAAGACCTGGCGCGACACCTCGGCGTAGAGCGCGTGGCGCGGCGGGACCACGATCGCCTGCGGGCAGCGCCGCAGCGCCTGCGCCATCGGCTGGGCGGACGCGCAGCCGAAGCGGCGCGCCTCGTAGCTCGCGGCCGCGACCACGCCGCGTGGACCGGCGCCGCCGACGAGCACCGGCTTCCCGCGCAGGCGAGGGTCCTCGCGCGCCTCGACCGCCGCGAAGAACGCGTCCATGTCGACGTGCAAGATCGCGCCGGCCACCGCGCCGATTTTACCGCTTCGGCGCCGCTGCGGCGCGCGCGTTGGCCTGTGCGATGCTCACCCCTCATGTCCACGGACGATCGTCGGGCGCTCCTCCGGGCCGCGCGCGCCAGGGTGTGGCGCCGCGGGGAGCTCGACGCGTTTGACGTCCTCGACGAGCCGGTGTGGGTGTTCGACGTCTCGCGCCTCGAGCACTGGTGGGGCAACCCGGCCGCCCTCGGCCTCTGGGGCAAGTCGACCCGCGCCGCCTTCCTCGCGCGCGAGCAGGGGTCGACCATGTCGGCGGCGACGCGGACCCGCCTCGAGGCGATCCTCACCCGCATCGACGCCGGCGAGGCGGTCCGCGAGCGCTGGACCTTCTACCCCGACGGGCAGGCGCCGCGCCCCTGCGACTGCACCTTCTCATCGCTGCTGATCGCCGACGCGGAGTCCGAGGCGGCGCGCCGCGCCCTGCTGATCGAGGGGCGCGTCGCCGACGAGCCGCCGACGCAGCGGCGCAGCGTCGAGGCGCTGCGTCACTGCGGCGAGATGATCTCGCTCTACACGCCCGAGGGGGCGGTGCTCCTGCGCAACCCGGCCGCGCTGCGGGTCCTCGGCGATCCGCGAGAGGTCGGCGGTGACCACTTCTCCGCCACCTTCGTCGACGCGGCGCTCGCGCCGGAGATCCGCGCGGCGCTCGCCCGCGGCGAGGTCTTCCGCGCCGACCTCCGCGTCCGCACGCTCGCGGGCGAGGCGTGGCACGACCTCGAGGCGCGGGCGACCCTCGACCCGGTGACGGGCGATCCTGCCGCGCTGGTGATCCAGCGCGACGTCGGCGAGAAGATCGCCCAGACGGCGGCGCTGCGGGAGGCGCACGCGACGGTCCTCGCCCAGGCCGGCGAGCTCGCCCGACTCGCGGCGCCGGTGCTCAGCCTGGGTCAGGGGGTGCTGGCGATGCCCCTCATCGGCCGGGTCGACCGCGCCCGGCTCGCGGCCGCGTCGGACACGCTGGCGGCGCTCCGCCCGAGG
>CAZMML010000013.1:6041-16157 GCA_964567335.1 uncultured Nannocystis sp.
GCCGAGACGCGTCAGGCCGAGACGCGCGAGGACGACCCGCTGGCGGCGCTCCGCCCGAGGACGACGCTCCGCCTCGTCGTGTTCGACCTGACCGGCGCCCTCGCGCTGGGCGCCGACGCGGCGCTCGCCCTGCGGGACGCGGCCCGCTGGCTGCGCCTCCAGGGGATCGAGGCGGCGCTCAGCGGGCTCCGACCGGAGCTCGCGCGGGCCGTCGCCACGGGGGCCTCGGACCTCGGCGAGCTCGTCGTGTACCGCGACCTCGAGGCCGCGCTCGCGGCTCACGCGGCGCTCACGACAGGACCGCGTTGACGCGGAAGACGTGGCCGTCCGGGTGGGCGATCCGCAGCTCGCGGATCCCCCACGGCGTGTCGACCGGCGGCGAGACGACCGTCGCGCCGTTGGCGACCGCGAGCTGGTACATCAGGTCGACCTCGGCGGGCGTCGCCATCCACCAGTTCTCCCAGGTCGCGCCGGCGTCGTCGCCCGAGCCCGGGCCCACCGGCGCGCCGCCGCGAAGCCCCTGGCTGTCCTTCGCCGCCACGATGAGGCCCCAGCCGAGGCGGAGCACCGCGTAGCCGAGCGGCTCTCCGTAGGCGTAGATGCACTCCCAGCCGAAGCCCCGGAACCACGCGATGGTCGCGGCGACGTCCGCGACGTTGAGGATCGGCGAGACGAAGGCGCCCTGCGGCGAGAAGGAGGGCACGGGCCGCGGCTGGACGACTGGGTCGCTGACCTGGCGCGCGCGGAGGCCGATCGGCCCCTCGCCGCTGTAGACCATGATCCCGTGGAAGCTGACGCCATCGTCGCCCGACTCGATCTCGATCTTCACGCAGCGCTGGTTGTCGCGGCCGCCGATCACGAACTCGCCGTTGGCGTGCCAGGGGGCCGCGTCGCCGCCCCACTGGACCTCGGTCCGGTAGGTGTTGCCGCCGACGTTGGTCGCGCGGAACCCGAGGTTGCCCTCGCCTGCGTAGCGCATCATGCCGCGGAAGGACTGGCCCCCGTCGTCGGAGCTCGCCCACAGGCCGACGGCGCGCTGGTTGTCGCGTCCGCCGATCACGAAGACGCCGTTGGGATGCCAGGGCGCCGCGTCGCCGCCCCACTGAACCTCAGTGTCATACTTGTTGCTCATGGCCCACTCCTGTTCGCTCGGGATACCCGCAGCGAGACGTGGGCAGCGTCGTGGCTCGACGCGTGTGGGTCAACGCGAGCCGCGGTCGCCCGGCGCACGCGTGTTCGCGCGGACGATCGCCGTCGAGCGAGGCGTCGCGCGGGGCGCCCGCCCGAGTCCCCGCACGTGCCCGGAGCGCCGCGTCGTTGCGCTCCTCGCTCCTCGGGACCTCAGACCCCGACCATGCGCACGGGCGGCCGCGGAGATCGTCGCGGGGGCGCCGCCGCGACGATCTCCGCGCGGCGCGCTCTCGTGCCCGCGTCGTCGACGAATTCGCCCCGGCGATCGGTGCGACGCTCGAGCCCGCCGCGGCGCGCGTGATCTCCGGCGGAGCAAGCGCGGCCCGCAGCGTGTGTGGTTCGGGAGGAGCACGTGGACCCTGAACAGTACCGCTTCGACCTCGATCACCCGGGCTGGCCCGGCTTCCTCGACGAGCACGGCTTCGTCGTCCTGCGCCGCGTCGTCGCCGACGCCGCGGACTTCGTCTCGGCCTTCTGGGACCTCGTCGAGGCGCTCGGCGAGGGCCTCGACCGCCGCGACCCCGCGACCCAGCAGCGCAGCCGCTCCTGGCCCGCGATGCTCCACGGCGGGATGGTCCAGTACGTCGGCCACAGCTCGGCCCAGTGGGCGCTGCGAGAGCGGGCCGCGCCGACCTTCGCCCGCCTCCACGGATGCCGCGCCGACGAGCTGGCGACCAGCTTCGACGGGTTCTGCTTCATGTCGGGGGCGCGGGCCTACGCGCCGCGCGGGCCGCTCAGCATCATCCACACCGACCAGGGCCCGCGCCGCCCGGAGCGCTGGTCGGTGCAGGGGCTCGTCAACCTCGTCGACAACGACGCCGCGGCCGGCGGCCTCTGCGTCGTGCCCGGCTCGCACCGCGCCCACGCGGCCTTCTTCCGCGCCCGGGGCCTGAGCCCCGCCGGGGACTGGTACCTCTTCACCGAGGCCGACAAGCGGGACCCGCTCTTCACGCGCGTGGTGAAGGTGTGCGGCGAGGCCGGCGACCTGATGCTGTGGGACTCGCGGACCTTCCACGGCAACACGGTCCCGACCGCGCCGGTGCCGCGCGTGTGCGCCTACGTCTGTATGCTTCCCAAGGAGCAGGTCCCGAAGGACATCCTCCCGCGGCGCGCCCAGGCGGTCGCGGAGCGCCGCTGCTCGAACCACCACCCGGGCGACGGCCTCCGGCTCTTCCCGGCGCTGCCGCGGCGGCTCACGGCGGCGCAGCGCCGGCGCTACCTCGAGCGCCTGCCCTCGCTGCAGCCGGGGCCGACCGGGGCGCTGCAGCGGAGCCTCGCGCACGTCGAGCCTCCGCCCTGAGCGGCGCGATCACTCGCGCTTCCACAGGTCGCCGGTGAAGGAGAAGCCGATCACGATCATCGGCAGCCCCTGGCTGACCTCCTGCCCGGTGCGGTAGCGGTGCTTCACCCACCACTGGGCGAGGACGTAGAGGGTCGGCTTCATGAAGCGCTTCTTGGGCCGATCCTTGAAGGTGTAGGCGATCAGCGGGCCGACGCGGGCGATGTCGTTGATCCGGTCGTCGCGCGCGGTGTCGGTCGGCTCGTAGACGCTGTCGGCGTAGAAGTTGTGGAAGTAGGTGCCGCGGACGCCGGCGGTGAGGCGGATCTTCGAGTTGATGTAGAGCAGGTCCGAGTCGTTGCCGAGCAGCCAGCCGCGCGCCGGGGCGAGGACGTCGTGGCGCAGGTCGTAGAAGACGTCGTTGCCGTCGCGGAGCTTGATCAAGTTGTGGAAGAAGGTCAGCTCGTTGCGCACCGCGATCGGGCCGAACTTCGCCTGCAGCAGCGCCGAGAGCTCGGCCTGGCCGCCGTAGGTGGTCAGGCCCTCCTTGGCCTCGGAGCGCTCCTTGATCACCTTCGGGCCGAAGTTGTCGTTCGGCGAGGCGAAGTCGTGGGCCTTGAACTCGTGCTCGCCGAAGTAGGTGATGAAGTAGTAGCTCGCCTTGAGGTGGAGGATCGCCAGCGGGACGACCTGCAGCGTGCCGCCGAGGCGGACGATCGAGGGGGCGAAGCTCGGGGTCAGGCCGAAGCCGACGTGCGAGTCCTCCCACAGCCGACCTGTCCGAGTGGTCAGGCGACGATGGTACATGAAGGTGAGCCGGTCCTCGGCGCCGAGCGGGTTGAGGCGCGCGACCAGCACGTTGGTGTAGCTGATCCGGTGGCGCGGCTGGACCTCGTGCGCATGGTCGGCGGGCGGCGGCGTGGCCGCGCCGCCGGGCGCGGCGGCGGGCTCGGCGGCCTTCGCCCCTGAGCCCTCCCCCGGCGGAGGGCCGGCGCTGGCGGGCCAGCCGCCGGGCGCGGGGCCCGGCGCGGGGGCAGGCTCGGCCGCGGGAGCCGGTTCGACGGCGGGAGCCGGCTCGGCGGGCGGCGGCGACCCAGCATCTGCCGCAGGAGTCGGCCCCGCGGCTGGTTCGGGCGCGGCCGCGAGGGCCGCAGGGGCGAGGGACATCGAGAAGAGGGAGAAGGCGAGCGAGAGCCTCATTTCCGCCACGATATCGCGAGTCGCGGCCTACGGGCCGCGGCTCGCGGAGATCGGCGCTTGCAGAGCTATCACTCAAAACACGAAGATAAAACCCAGAAATATGAATCCTATGTGTAGAGACAAGAACCTCGGCGCAGAGGCCTCCGCGCGGGAGTTGGGCGCGGAGTCTCCGCCGCGCCGCGGCCCCGTCTGTGCGCCGCTGTGGGTCCCCGTGACCCGGCGGCGCCGCCGGGGTGGGCCGGAAGATCCCCGGCGTCGCGCGGCGCGCGGACGCGAGCTGGGTCGGCAGGGCTCGACGGTGGCGTGGAGGTCGGAGCTCGCTCGTCCGCGCTTACGCTGGCGACCCCGGCTCTCGCGGTGATCGAGGTCGGTCGCGCCTCGTCGATCCTCCCGCCGCTCCGCGAGCCAGTGGGCATGTCCCATGGGACATCCCGGCACGCGGCGCCCGCTCGAGTGCGAGGACGCAGCGCCGGCGTCGGCCGCCTCATGCGCCACGTCACGCGCGTGGCTGCGCCCGCGCGAGCGGGTGCGCGTTGGCCTTGTCTCGCGGGGTCCGCGGGCGGCGCGGTTTACCGCCCCGGGGAGTTCGCATACCCTTGCGCCGCGCATGGACCTCGCCACCCCGAGCCGCCCCCTCCGCTTCGATCTGCGCGAGCTCTCGCGCTACCCGCGGCTGACGCCCGAGCTCCTGCGGGCCGCCTACCGCGAGATGTGCATCGCCCGCTGCCACGTCGAGCGGGTGGTGCAGGAGTGCGCGAAGGGGACGATCAAGTTCGCGATCTGGGGCTCGGGCGAGGAGCTGCACGGCGCGGCCGAGGCGCTCGCGTACCACGAGGTCGTCGACCCCGAGGCGTTCGGGATCTGCGCCCACTACCGCTCGGCGGGGCTGCTGGCGATGTGGTCGCGCCTGCGCGGCTACCAGGACTTCCACCTCGACCACATGCGCCAGCAGCTCTGCAAGGCGACCGACCCGTGGACGGGCGGGCGGCTGATGACGGCGCACTTCAACGACCTCCGCTTCAACACCCTACCGGTCCAGAGCGCGCTCGGGATGCAGTTCGGCAAGGCGGTCGGCTACGCGCAGGGGCTGCGGCGCCGGGGCGAGACCCGCGGCCTCGTCGTCGCCGTCGTCGGCGACGGCACCACCGCCGAGAGCGACATGCACGAGGGCATGACCGGCGCCTCGATCCTGCGCCTGCCGGTCCTGCTGACGGTCACCGACAACAACGTCGCCATCAGCGTGCGCCCGGAGGACGGCCGCGGGATCAAGAGCTTCGAGGCCTACGCCGCCGCCTTCGGCTTCGCCTACTTCGAGTGCGACGGCAACGACTTCCTCGGCTGCTACGACGCCGCGCGGCGGGCCGCCACCTACTGCATCGAGCACCAGGCCCCGGCGCTGATGTGGGTCAAGAACCTCTCGCGCCTGAACAACCACAGCTCGGCCGCCGACTTCACCTTCGAGTTCGACAGCTACGACCCGCTGCTCGACTTCGGCGAGGCGCTCGTGCAGGCGGGGGTGATGGAGGGGCACGAGATCCTGCGCCGCAACGGCGTCACCGAGGGCAAGGACTTCTTCCGCCGCCACGAGTGGGGCACGGTCGCCAACGAGGCCGACAACTACGTGCTCGAGACGATGTCGATCTGCGCGGGCGAGCCCGACCCGAGCTACGAGTCGATCCTGACCGACATCCGCCCGCCCTTCCCGTCGGTGGCCGAGGCGCCGCCCGAGGGGCGGCCGACCGCGATCTCGATCAACGGCGCGATCCGCTCGGCGCTGCAGGCGATCCTGCGCGCCAACCCGATGACGTGGTTGTACGGCCAGGACGTCGCGCGCAAGGGCGGGGTGATGGTCGCCACCAAGGGCCTGTGGGAGCGCTTCCCGGAGCAGATCCGCGACGCGCCGATCAACGAGCCGCTGATCGTCGGCTCGGCCTTCGGCTTCGCGCTGCACAAGGGCGCGACCGCGATCCCCGAGATCCAGTTCTCCGACTACAGCCTCAACACGCTGCACTGGCTGATCCTGCTCGGCAACCAGCGCTGGCAGTCGGCGGGCACGGTCGACGTGAACGTGATCCTGCGGCTCCCGGTCGAGCCCCTGCACGGCGGGTCGGTCTACCACTCGATGTGCATGGAGGGCTTCTACGCCTCGATCCCCGGGCTGGTGATCGTCGCGCCGACGACCTCGCGCGACATGTACGGCCTGCTGCGCACGGCGGCCGAGTACGCCGGGCCCGTGCTGGTGTTCGAGTCGAAGGGCCTCTACCGCATGACCCTCGGCGACGCGTTCCCGGGCGAGCCCACCGACCCGAAGGAGATCGCGGCGCTCAAGCGGAGCATCGGCTTCGGCGGCCACATCCCCGACCTACCGAACGACTTCCGGGTCCCCTTCGGCAAGGCCGCGCTGCGCCGCCCCGGCAAGGACCTCACGGTCGTCACGTGGGGCCGCTGCACGCTCTTCTGCGCCGAGGCGGCGCAGGCGCTCGCCGCCGAGGGCGTCGACTGCGAGCTGCTCGACCTGCGCACGATCGTCCCCTACGACCTCCCGGCGGTGCTCGCCAGCGTCAAGAAGACCGGTCGCCTCCTCGTCGTCCACGAGGACCGCGTCTTCTCGAGCCTCGGCCGCGAGATCCAGGGCGCCGTCCACGAGGCCATGGCCGGCGAGGGCGTCGTGACGCGCGTGCTCGGGCAGGACCCGAGCCCCGGGATCCCCTCGCCGGTCGAGCTCGAGGAGAAGATCGTCGTCAGCCCGGAGAAGGTCGTCCACGCCGCGAAGGAGCTGCTCGCGGTCCGTCGCGCCCAGCCGGCGGTCGCCGCGGCGAGGCCGACCCGCGGGGTCGCCGAGGCCTACGCGCGGCCGCAGATCCTCTGGACGCCGAACCGGAACTTCGTCACCTGATGCACGACGAAGGGGTCCTCGACGAGCTCAAGGTCGCCGGGCTGACGCTCCGCGGGATCGCCCGCGGCGGCGTCGAGACCTGCGTCATGGTGCCTGAGCTCGGGGCCATGTTCGACGTCGGCATGTGCCCGCCCGGCGCGCTCGGCTACGACCAGATCCTCGTCTCGCACGGCCACTCCGACCACCTCGGCGGGATCGGCTACCTCGTCTCGCAGCGGCAGCTCGCGCGCTCGCCCCCGCCCGCGCTCCACCTGCCGCGCGAGGTCGTGGAGCCGATGACGCGGATCCTCCGCGCGTGGGCGGAGATCGAGGACTTCGACCTGCGCTGGGACCTCCGCGGCCACGACCCGGGGGACCGCTTCGCGCTCGGGCGCGACCTCGAGGCGACCTGCATGCGCACGACCCACCGGGTGCGCTCGCTCGCGTGGCTGGTCAGCCGCACGACCCAGCGGCTGCGGCCCGAGTTCGTCGGCCTGCCCGGCCCCGAGCTCGCCGATCTGCGGCGGCGCGGGGTGGCGATCGTCGACCCGCACGTCGAGCCCGTGCTCTGCGTCACCGGCGACACCCAGATCGAGTTCTTCCGCGAGCACGAGGTCGCGCGCCGCTGCAAGGTGCTGGTGCACGAGGTGACGAGCTGGTCGGCGGAGCGGGACGTGGCGCAGACCCGGCGTTGGGGTCACACTCACGTCGACGAGCTGATCGAGGAGTCCGAGCGCTTCACCGGCGAGGCGCTGGTGCTCGTCCACCGCAGCATGCGCCACACCCGCGCCGAGGCCGAGCGGATCGTGCAGGAGCGCTTCCCCGCCGGGGTCCGCGAGCGCGTGTTCGTGTTCGGCCGCTGATTCACAGGACATCGATGAGCGACGCGGTCGACGTGCTGATCCTCGGGGCGAGCTTCGCCGGGGTGGAGCTCGTGCATCAGCTCCGCCGCAGCGCCGCCGGGCGCGGGCTCTCGCTCGCGGTCGTCGACCGCCAGGCCGAGCACGGCTACGTCCCGCTGGTCCACGAGCGGCTCACGCGGCGGATCGAGGCCGCTGCCACGGCGCTCGCGACCAGGCGCTACGTCGAGTCGGGCGGTGGGTCGCGCTACATCGTCGGCGAGGTGCGGAGCCTGGACCCGGGGCGCAAGGAGGTCCTGCTCGCCTCGGGCGAGCGGCTGCGCGGGCGCTTCGTGGTCGTGGCGCTCGGCTCGGTGCTCGCGCCGCCGCCGACGCTCGAGGGCGAAGGGCTCCTGCTCGGCTACAAGTTCGGCGGCGAATTCGCCGACACCGCGGAGAAGCTCGCCGCGCTGCTCGGGCCGGCGGGGGAGATCGAGCGCAGCAGCGGCGGCGCCGAGCACCCCTACCGCGAGGGCCAGGCGCCCGGGCCGGCCGGCGAGCGGCCCCCGATCGTCGTCGTCGGCGGCGGGATCTCCGGCGTCGAGCTGGCCGGCGAGCTGGCCCACCTCGCGCGGGCGCGGCCGCAGGGCTGGCGCGCTCCCAAGGTCGCGCTGATCCACGGCGGCGCGCGGCTCCTCCCGGACCTCTGCGAGCGCGCGGGGGCGCGGGCGGCGGCGGCCCTTCGCGCGCAGGGCGTCGACCTGCGCCTCGGCGCGCGGCTGCGCCGGCTCTCGTCCGGCGCCGCCGAGGTCGAGGTCGCCGGCGCGCGGGAGACTGTCCCTTGCGCCATGGCTTTTTGGGCCGGCGGCGTGCGCCCGGCCCCGGTCCTCGCCGACCTCGGGCTGCCGCGGACCTCCGCCGGCTGGCTCGCGGTCGGACCGACCCTGCAGTGCTTCCCGACGCCGCAGCCGACCCGGCCGGACATCTTCGCGATCGGGGACGCCGCGCGGGTCCTCGGCGGCGCGGGCGAGTGGCCGACCATGCAGCGCGCGATCGAGTGCCTGTGGCAGGCGAAGCTCGCGGCGCGCAACATCCTCCGCCTCGCGCGCGAGCCCGCCGACTACCCGGGCGGCGTCCCGCCGCTCACGCCCCACGTCCTGCGCCGGGACTTCTTCCACGGGGTCAGCATCGGCGCGACCTCGTTGATCGTCTACGGACCGCTGGTGCTCGGCACCTCGGCGTTGAACACCTGGTTCCGCCGCTTCCTCATGCGCCAGTACTTCGCCCGCTACCCCGTCCGTGACCCGGCCTCGTGAGCCGTGGGGCCCGAGGAAGGCGAGGAATCCTCACAGCGCGGCCGGCGCGGCGTGACCTCGCGCCGGGTGGCGTCCCGGGTCGCGTCGCATGCCTCTCTGATCCGCATATACTCCAGCGCTCGCCATGGATCGCAGCGCCTACGAGAAGTACTTCGAGCTCGAGCACCGGCATTTCTGGCGGATCGCCAAGCGCTCGGTGATCCTCGACCTCTTCGAGCGCTGGGCCCCGAGCGGGCCGCTGCGGATCCTCGACGTGGGCGGCGCTTGCTCGCTCGTCTCGCAGGAGATGACCCGCTTCGGCGCCGTCACCGTGGTCGAGCCCGAGGAGGCGAGCGCCCGCTTCGCCCGCGAGGAGCTCGGGCTCGACGCCCGCCCGGGGAGCCTGCCCGACGCGATGCCCGTCGAGGGGCCCTTCGACGTCGTGACCCTCTTCGACGTCATCGAGCACATCGACGACGACGTCGAGTCGCTCGCGGCCGTGCGTCGGCTGATGCGGCCGGGCGCGATGCTCCTCGTCACGGTCCCTGCGCTGCAGCTCCTGTGGAGCAACCACGACGTCTCGGTGCACCACCGGCGGCGCTACAGTCGAGAGACGCTGCAGCGGGCGCTGGTCGCCGCGGGGTTCCGCGTCGCGCGGATCTCGTATCACACCTGCCTGCTCTTCCCGCTGGTGCTGGCGCAGCGCCTGGCCAGCCGCGCGCGGGGGGTGAGCGCGAAGGCCGAGTACTCGGTGAAGGTCCCGGCGGCGCCGATCAACGCGGCGCTGCTCGCGGTGATGCGGGTGGAGCAGCGGCTGATCCGCAAGGTCGACCTGCCGATCGGCTCGTCCCTGCTCGCGGTCGCGTTCTGCGACTGAGCGGCGGCGCGGGGCGCGAGCTTCAGCGTCCGTCCTCCCGTGTTCAGACTCACGAGACCAGGCGGTCGCGAGCCGGGCGGCGCTTCGTGTCGTCGCCGTGACACCATCGAGGACGGATGATATCTCTGCGACCGTCGTGAGCGCCGAGGAGCCAGTCGCCCCTGGGGGCCCATTCGGCGCGGTTCGGGCCGTGCTGACCGCGTTCGCCCTGGTCCTGGTCGCCAACGCCGCCGTCCTGATCGCCACCGAATCGCCGGTCCAGGGCCTGCGCTTGCGCGGGCTCCAGCACCTCTACCAGGTCGGTCGCCTGTTGGGCGTCGCGCTCGTGGTCGCCGGCTTCGTCGCCCTGTGCCAGCGTCTGCGCGTGCACGCGGGCTGGCGCGGCTACCTGGTCTTGGCGGCCTTCTCGGTGTTGCTCGGCGCCTTCACCCTCACCGAGGACGCGGCCAACTTCGCGGGCGGGCTGGTGCCCTTCGCGCCGCGCGTCGGCCTCCTGGTGGTGGTCTTCGGCGTCGCGGTCAGCGTCGCGCTGGCGGCGTGGATCGGGCGGCGGCTCGATC
>CAZMML010000014.1:0-16009 GCA_964567335.1 uncultured Nannocystis sp.
CTCTGCTCGATCGACGGCGCCAAGCTCTCGCGGGCGAAGCTCGTCTTCTTCGCCCACAACGACCCCGACTCGCTCGACCAGGCGCTGCGCGACACCGAGGGGGCGCGGCGCCTCGTCGTCGTCGAGGGCGTCTACTCGATGGACGGCGACACCGCCGACCTCCCGCGCCTGCTGCCGATCGCCGAGAAGCACGGGGTCGGCGTGTTGATCGACGAGGCGCACTCGATCCTCGTCTACGGCGCCCGCGGCCGCGGCGTCGCCGAGCACTACGGCGTCGAGGATCGGATCGGCCTCCGCTTCGCCACCTTCAGCAAGGCCTTCGCCGGCTGCGGCGGCTTCACCGTCGGCCCCCGCAAGCTGCTCCACTACCTCCGCTACTACATCAACGCGTACGGCTTCAGCTGCGCGCTGCCGCCGGCGGTCGTCGCCGGCCTGCGCAAGGCGCTCGAGATCGGCACCCGCGACAACTCGCTGCGCGAGAAGCTGTGGCAGAACGTCCGCTTCTTCCGCGAGGGCGCGCGGCGCATCGGCCTCGACGTCGGCGACTCGACCAGCCAGGTCGTCCCGATCATGGTCGGCTCGGACCGCCGCCGCCTCTACGAGCTGACGCGCACGCTCCACCGGCGCGGCCTCTTCCTCGCGCCGGTCGACTACCCGTCGGTGCCGGAGGACGGGCTGCGCTTCCGCGTCGCGATCACCGCGGCGCACAGCGAGGACGAGCTCGCCCGCGCGCTCGAGATCCTCGAGGACACGATCATCCGCGGTCGGGCGGAGTAGGGGCAGGGAGGGACGATGTCGACGCTGGTGTTCATGTTCCCCGGGCAGAGCTCGCGCTACCCCGGGATGCTCAGCAAGCTCGCGCGCCTCCACCGGCGCGCGGGCGAGGTCCTGGCGATCGCGTCGGACGCGGTCGGCCGCGACCTCGCCGCCCACCTCAGCGAGGACAACCCCGCGGCCTTCGAGCGCAACGTCGACGTGCAGGTCGGCGTCTTCGTCGCCAACCACATGGTGCTCTGCGCCCTGCAGGCCGAGGGCATCGACGCCGAGCGCTCGCTCGGGCTCAGCCTCGGCGAGTACAACCACCTGGTCCACATCGGCGCGCTCGACTTCCTCGACGCGCTCCGGCTGGTCCAGGCCCGCGGCGACGCCTACGACGCCGGCCCGCGCGGCGCGATGGCCTCGGTCCAGCCGATCGAGCTCGCCGCGCTCGAGGAGGTCGTCGAGCGCGTGCGGGCGCAGGGCCCCTGGGTGCTTGAGATCGTCAACCTCAACTCGCCGCGGCAGCACGTCCTCTCGGGCGACGCCCCGGCGATCGACGCCGCGATCGCGCTCCTCGAGGAGGAGCACTACGTCACGCCGCAGGTGATCGAGCGCCAGGTGCCGATGCACTCGTCGCTCTTCGAGCCGGTCGGCGGGGCCCTGCGGCCGCACCTCGAGCGGGCCTCCTTCCGGCCGCCGCGGCTCCCCTACCTGCCCAACCGGCTCGGCGACTTCATCCCCGCGCCGGGCCCGACCGAGCTCGTCGACCTGCTCGCGGAGCACGTCCACACCCCCGTGTTGTGGCGCAAGTCGATCGACCGCGTCGTCGAACGCCACCCCAGCGCGATCTTCGTCGAGGTCGGCGCGCGCCAGGTGCTCCACAACCTGCTCGACCGCAAGTGGCACAGCCGGCCCCGCTACTTCGCCGACAGCCGCGAGGCCGCGGGCGAGCACTGGAGCGGGCTGGTCGCCGCGCTGCGCCAGCACCTGCCGCCGCCGCCCGCCCGGGGCGTGGCGCAGGAGGCCTCATGGACGGGGTGAGCGGGGTCGACGCGATCGTCAAGCAGCACCGCCGCCGGCCGCTCTACCAGCCCGGGACCGCGGACCGCGTCGAGCTCGGCCGCGCCGAGATCGAGCGGATGCTGCCGCACCGCCCGCCCTTCCTGCTGCTCGACGCGATCGACGCGGTCGACCTCGCGGGCGGGGCGATCCGCGGCGCCCGCCACGTCGACCCGGCGGACCCGGTGTTCGCGGGCCACTTCCCGGGCGACCCCGTCTACCCCGGGGTGCTGCTGGTCGAGGCGATCGGCCAGCTCGGGATCTGCCTCCTGCACCTCCTCGCCAGCGGGCGCGCGACGGTCGCTCACGATGCCGTCCCGGCGCGCCTGCGCCTGCTCAAGGTCCACCACGCGCTCTTTCAGGGCGGCGTCCGCCCCGGCGACCGCCTGACGCTCCTCGCCCGCGCGCTCGAGCAGAGCGACTACGTCTCGACCTGCGTCGGCCAGGCGCTCCGCGGCGAGGAGGTCCAGGCCCTCGCGGTGTTCGAGGTCTACCTCATGGACTGACGTGGAGACGATGATGCCCTCTGCCCACCACCCGCGCCGGATCGTCATCACCGGCCTCGGCATCAACACCCCGCTCGGGGACGAGCTGCCGACCTTCTACGAAAACCTCCTCGCCGGGCGCTCGGCGATCACCCGCTGGAAGTGGCACAGCAACCCGGCGGTCTACTCGAAGATCGGCGGCGACCTCTCCGAGTACGACGTCAAGGCCAAGCTCGAGCGCCTCAAGGCCAAGCTCCCGCCCGAGGTCCACCGGCGGGCCCGCCTGCTCTGCAACAAGGCGCCCTTCAGCACCGCGCTCTCGGTGCTCTGCGCCGTCGACGCGTGGGCCGACGCGGGCCTCAAGGAGACCGCCGACCCGACGCGCTGCGCCGTCCTGGTCGGCGGCCACAACCTCAACGAGCGCTACTTCGCCGACAACTACGTCACCTTCCAGCGCGAGGACCCGGACTACATCGACTCGATGGCCGCGCTGCACATGCTCGACACCGACCACGCCGGCTCGGTCAGCGAGACGCTCGGCTGGCAGGGCGCCTGCTACACCCTCGGCGGCGCCTGCGCGAGCGCCAACGTCGGCCTGCGCAGCGCGATCGACGAGATCCGGCACCACGACCACGACCTCGCGATCGTCGTCGGCGCGGTGCTCGACTTCTCGCAGATGGGCGTCCACGCGATGGCGCTGCTCGGCGCGATCAGCTTCGAGAGCTTCAACGACTGCCCCGAGCTGGCGAGCCGCCCCTACGACAGCCGCCGCGAGGGCTTCGTCCCCTCGCACGGCGCCGGCGCGCTGGTGCTCGAGGAGCTCGGGCACGCGATGCGCCGCGGCGCCCGGATCTACGCCGAGGTGCTCGGCTGCACCTCGACCTCCGACGGCTGCCACCTCCCCTCCCCCTCGACCGAGGGCCAGGCGCGGACCCTCGAGCGCCTGCTGCGGCGCGCCCAGGTCCGCCCCGACCAGGTCGACTTCGTCTGCGCCCACGCGACCAGCACACCGCTCGGCGACCTCTCCGAGCTCAGCGCGATCAAGCGGGTCTTCGGCGATCACGCCCGCCGCCTCAAGATCAACGCGCCCAAGTCGATGCTCGGGCACACCTGCTGGTCGGCCCCCGCGGTCGAGACCGTCGCCGCGCTGCTGCAGATGCAAGGCCGACGCCTCCACCCCTCGATCAACATCGAGCGCCTCGACCCCGAGGTCGACCTCGACGTGTGCGCGGGGCAGGCGGTCGACCACGAGATCACGCTGATGGTCAAAAACTCGTTCGGCTTCGGCGGCCTCAACTGCTGCGCCCTCTTCCGCCGCTTCGACCTCAACACCCTGTGAGCCCGCCATGAATTTCTTCATCACCGGAGGATCGCGCGGGCTCGGCGCCGGGATCGTGCTCGAGGCGGTCCGGGCCGGCCACGACGTCGCCTTCGCCTACCGCAGCGACGCCGCCGCCGCCCGCCGCGTCGAGGCGCAGGCGCAGGAGCTCCGCCCGGGCTGCCGCTGCCGCGGCCACCAGCTCGACGTCGGCCGCTCGGACGAGGTCGGCGCGGTCGCCGAGCGCGTCCTCGACGAGCTCGACACCGTCGAGGTCGTCGTCAACGGCGCCGGGATCAACCGCGCCAACCTCGTGGTCTCGATGTCCGACGAGGAGTGGCACGCCGTGATGGCGACCAACCTCCACGGGCCCTTCTACGTCGCGCGCGCCTTCCTACAGGCGATGATCGCGAGCCGCTTCGGCCGCATCATCAACATCTCCTCGATCCAGCACAGCGGCGCCGCGGGCCAGGCCAACTACGCCGCCAGCAAGGCGGGCCTGCACGGGCTGACGCAGACCCTCGCCAAGGAGTACGGGCGGCGCGGGATCACCGCCAACGTCGTCGTCCCCGGCTTCTTCGACACCGACATGACCCGCGAGACGATGCCGCAGCAGGCCAAGGACTACTGGGCCCAGTACTGCCCGATGCCGAAGGGCCGCATGGGCTCGCTCGCGGAGCTCGCGGCGACCGTCCTCTTCCTCGCCGGGCCCGGCGGCGGCTTCATCAACGGCCAGGTGATCCCCGTGACCGGCGGCCTCGACTGGACCTACTGAGGGCATGAAGGTGCGCGTCGGCATCGAGCGGATCACGGCCTACCCCTGCGCGCTCTCCCTCGACATGCGCGCGCTCGCGGAGGCCCGCGGGCACGACCCGCGCCACCCGCTCGAGGAGCTGTGGGTCCAGGCCCGCTCGCTCAACCCGCCCTGGGAGGACCCGGTGACGATGGCGGTCAACGCGGCGCTGCAGCTCGTCCGCCCCGAGGACCGCGACGCGATCGAGCTCGTGATCGTCGGCACCGAGTCCGGGGTCGACTTCGGCAAGCCGATCTCGACCTACGTCCAGCGCTACTGCCAGCTCACCGCCAACTGCCGCAACTTCGAGACCAAGCACGCCTGCTACGGCGGCACCTCGGCGCTGATGATGGCCGCCCACTGGGTCGCGTCGGGCGCGGCGCCCGGCAAGAAGGCGCTGGTGGTCTGCAGCGACCAGAGCCGGATCCACCTCGGCCAGCCGTGGGAGTACGTCCTCGGCGCCGGCGCGACCGCGATGATCGTCAGCGACGCGCCCGAGGTCCTCGCGCTCGACCTGCCGACCTGCGGCTACTGGACGAACGAGATCTTCGACACCTACCGCCCGACCTCGAGCAAAGAGGTCGGCCACGCCGACACCAGCCTCTACGGGTACCTCGAGGCGCTCGAGGGCGCGCTCACCCACTTCCTCGCCCGCGCCGCCGCGCGCGGCTGGCGGGTCGACTACGACGCCGACTTCGCCCGGCACATCTACCACGTGCCCTTCGGCGGCATGACCTTCCGCGCCCACCGGGCCGCGCTGCGGGCCTGCGGGATCGAGATGCCGCTGGCCCGCGCCCGCGCCCACTTCGAGCGCAAGTCCCGGCCGGCGCTCCGCTACAACGCGCTCTTCGGCGGCACCTACACCTCGGCGACCTTCATCGCCCTGCTCGGCCTGATCGACGCGAGCGAGGACCTCGCCCCCGGCGACCGCGTCTCGATCTTCTCCTACGGCTCGGGCTCCTGCGCCGAGTTCTACGCCGGGACGATCGGGCCCGGCGCGCGCGCGGCGACCGAAGCCCAGGCGATCGGCGAGCGCCTCGCGGGTCGCCGCCCGGTGAGCGTCGCGGAGTACGAGGCGGTCGAGCGCGCCCGCGCCGCGGCGATCGACTGCAGCGACTACACCGTCGATCGCTCGCTCCTCGGCGACCTCTACGCGCGCGCCTATGAGGGCCGCGGCCGGCTGGTCCTGGACGGCGTCCGCGACTACCAGCGGGATTACCGCCTGAGCTAGCCATGCGCGTGGTGTCTCGGCCGGGTGAGCTCGTGTGGCGGGTGGTCCTCGCGCCCGGATCTTCGGGCCACGTCGCGCTGGGTCCCGAGGGGATCGCCGCGCTCGACGAGGCCCTCGCCGCCGCCGCCGCCGCGCGGGTCCTCGTGATCACCAGCGAGGGGCCCGAGTTCTGCGCCGGGATGGACCTCGCGGCCGCGCTGGCGCAGGATCCGGCCGCGCTGCACCCGACCCTCGCCCGCTTCGCCGCCTGCCTGCAGCGCCTCGGCGCCGGCTCCCTCGTGATGATCGCCGCGGTGGAGGGCGCAGCCAGCGGCGGCGGCGTCGGCCTCGCGGCCGCCTGCGACCTCGTCGTCGCGGGTCCGAAGGCCAGCTTCGCGCTGCCCGAGCTGCGCGTCGGCCTGGTCCCGGCGGTGATCATGCCGGCCCTGCTGCGCCGCCTGCGGCCGCAGCAGGTCCGGCGCCTCGCCCTGACCGGCGAGGCCCTGACCGGAGCGCAGGCCGCCGCCCTCGGCCTCGCCGACGTCCCCGCCGAGGACCCCGTCCGCGAGGGCGACCGGCTCGTGCGCGCCGCCCTCCGGGCGCGCCCCCAGGCCGTCGCCGCGCTGCGGCGCTGCTGCGAGGCCGAGGTCGACGGCCCCGCCCAGACCGCCGCCGATCTGGCTGACCCCGAATTGCGTACCGCGCTCGCGGCGCTCCTCGCCGCGGGCGCCGCGCCGCCGTGGCTCAGGCGCCTCGAGGGTCAGGCATGAACGCAGAGGGACTTCCGGACAGCCCGGTCGAGCTCGCGGTCGACGACGAGGGCGTCGCGACCCTGCGGATGTGCGACGTCGCCGGCAAGAACGCCTTCTCGCGCACCTTCGTGGCGGCGCTCTCGGGGGCGCTGGCGCAGGTCGGGGCGCGCCCGGAGATCCGGGTCTGCGTGATCGCCGGGCTGCCCGAGGTGTTCTCCGCCGGCGGCGACCGCGAGGTCCTGCTCGGCCTCGCCGAGGGGACGATCGCCCCCTACGACCTGACCCTCACCCGCGCGTTGCTCGAGGTCCCGGTGCCGACGATCGCCGCGATCGCCGGCCCGGCCGTCGGCGGCGGCCTGGTCTTCGGGCTCGCCTGCGACATGGCCGTGCTGGCCCGCGAGAGCCGCTACGGCGCGAACTTCATGGACCTCGGCTTCACCCCGGGGATGGGCGCGACGCGGCTCCTCCAGTTCGCGCTCGGCGAGTACGTCGCGGCCGAGGCGCTCTTCAGCGGGCGCTACTTCCGCGGCGACGAGCTCCTCGGGCGCGGGCAGGTCAACGCGGTCGTGCCGCGCGCCGAGGTCGAGGCGCGGGCGCTCGCGATCGCGCGGCGGATCGCCGACAAGCCGCGGCACGCGCTGCTCCTGCTCAAGCGGGCGCTCGCGCTGCCGCGCCGCCGCGCCTTCGAGGAGGCGCGGACGATCGAGTCGATGATGCACGAGGTCTGCTTCGCGGACCCGGCGACGCGGGCGACGATCCGCGAGAACTACCGCGAGAGCGGGGGGTGACGCTTGCTGACGGACTACAGGGACAAGGTCGTCTTGATCACCGGCGGGACCCGCGGGATCGGGCTCGAGTGCGGGCTCGCCTTCGGCCGCCAGGGCGCGCGGGTCGTGCTGACCCACCGCTGGGGCTCGGCCGACGAGGACGAGCTCCGCGCCCGCTTCGCCGCGGCCCAGGCGCCCGCGCCGCGGATCGTCGAGGCCGACGCGGGCAGCGACGAGGACACCGCGAAGCTGATGGCCCAGCTCAAGGCGGAGTGCGACGGCGTCCACACCTTCGTCGCCAACGTCTGCGTGGTCACCCGCGGCGAGGGCACCATGAAGCACTCGCGCCGCGCGCTCTTCAAGAGCCTCGAGTACTCGAGCTGGCCCTTCGTCGGCTACCTCCACGCGCTCCACGCGACCTTCGGCCGCTACCCGCACTACGCGCTGGCGATGTCCTCGGACGGCCCCGACACCCACTACCCCGGCTACGACTACGTCGCCGTGGCGAAGGCGGTGCTCGAGACCTTCGTCCGCTACATGAGCACGCACCTGCACCCGCACGGCTGCCTGGTCAACGCGCTGCGGACCCGCCAGGTGATGACCGAGAGCTACCGGCAGATGTTCGGCGCGCAGCAGCAGGCGCTCGCCGACAAGTTCCCCGAGTTCGCGGTGACGGTCCACGAGGTCGCCGACACCGCGCTCGCGCTGTGCAGCGGGCTCATGGACGCGATGGGCGGGCAGGTGGTGACGCTCGACCGCGGCGCCGCCTTCGTCGACAACGTCGCCACGCTCGGCCCGCGCCTGCTGGCCGCGGAGGAGGGCTGAAGATGCTGCGCAACGACATGAGGGACCAGGCCGTCATCGTCACCGGCGGGACGGCGGGGATCGGCCTGGCGACCGGGCTGCTCTTCGCCAAGCAGGGGGCGCGCGTGTACCTGACGCACCGCTGGGGCTCGGCCGACGAGGACGAGCTCCGCGCCCGCTTCGCGCGCGAGGGGGCGACCGAGCCGGTGATCATCGAGGCCGACGCCTCGCAGGACGAGGACACCGCGGCGCTGCTGGCACAGATCCGCGGGCGACACGACTCCGTGTTCGCGCTGATCAGCAACGTCTCCTTCGCCCACGTCAGCCGCTCCCATGAGGACCTCGACCGCAAGGGCTTCCTCCGCAGCCTCGGCTACAGCGCGTGGCCCTTCATCGGCTACCTCCAGGCGATCCGCGCGACCTTCGGTCGCTACCCCCGCTACGCGGTCGGAATGTCGTCGCGCGGCCCCGAGTACTTCCTCCCCGGCTACGACTTCGTCGCGGCGAGCAAGACCGTCATGGAGACCTTCTGCCGCTACCTCACAGCAGATCTGCTCAGTGAGGATGTTCGCATCAACATCCTGCGCGCGAACCCGGTCGACACCGCCTCCCTCGAGGCGACCTTCGGCCCCGACTTCGTACCCTTCTGCAAGAAGTACTACTCGGAGGGGTGGTTCATACGCCCCGAGGAGGTGGCCAGCGCCGCCCTGGCCCTGTGCAGCGGCCTGATGGACGGCGTCAAGGGGCAGATCCTCCTACTGGACAGGGGCCTCGGTTTCGCCGACAACGTCGTCCGCCTCTTCTCGGCGCGCGAGCGCCTTGGGCTTACTTAGCGTGGGGCCGGAGCGACCCGGCCCAGCCCCTTAACCCGTCAAGGAGCAGTGATGAGCAGCACCCGCGAACATGTCCTGGCCGTCGTCAAGCGCCACCTCGAGGACACCGTCGAGGGGATCAAGGCCGACGACGTCGACCCCGCCAAGTCGATGAAGGAGCTCGGCGCAAACTCGCTCGACATCGTCGAGGTCGTGTCGCTCAGCATGCGCGAGCTCAAGGTCAAGGTGCCGCGCGCAGAGCTCAACAAGCTGACGAACATCAACGAGCTCGTCGACCTGCTGCACAAGACGGTGCTCGAGAAGCCCGCCGCGGCCTCTTGAGCCGCGCCGCTACGCGGCCCCCCGCGGCGTCTCCTTGGGCATCGCCAGCAAGAAGAGGATCACGCCGGCGACGAGCACCGCGTCCGCGATGTTGAAGGCGGGCCAGCGCTGGCCCGGCCAGTAGTTCACGACGATGAAGTCGACCACGCCGTGCGCCCCGTCGAGGACGCGGACGAAGCGGTCGTGCAGGTTGCCGAGCGCCCCGCCGGCGATCAGCCCGATCGCCACGTACGCCGCGCGCAGCCGGGTCGGCAGCGTCCACGTCAGGCGGCCGAGGTAGACCAGCGCCGCGGCCGTCACGAGGATGAAGAAAGCCCGCGACCACGACGCGTCGCGCAGGAACCCGAACGCCGAGCCGGTGTTGAAGGCGAACTCGAGCTGAAAGAAGCCCTCGCGGATCACCCACGCGGGGTGGCCCCGGAGCGTCTCCCAGGCCCACGCCTTGGTCCACAGGTCGAGCCCCAGGCCCAGGCCGGTGATCAGGGTGACGAGGACGACCCGCGAGCGGCGGGAGGGCTGGAGATCGGTGGCCATGACGGGCGCGGAGTCTACCAGGCCCGCGCCGCCGCGGCCGAGCCTATTGCACCGGCCGGGTCAGCAGGTCGAAGAGCGCCGGCCGCCGCCGCCGCGGCCAGCCGCTCTGCGGGCGGGTCAGGGCGCGGCGTCCGCGAGAGACCCGCTGGTCCATCGCCTGTCGGCTCATCCCGTCGAGCGCGACCGGCCGCAGGGCCTGGAGCTCGCCGAGCTCGCGCCGCTCCTGCCCCAGCAGGCTCGCCAGCGCGTTCTCCAGCAGGACCGCCTCCGGCAGCCGCAGCTCGCGGAGCGCCGCCCGCAGCCGGCCCCGCATGCGCAGCTCCTCGCGCGTGTCCTCGCCGGTCTCACGCAGCTCCTCGGCCCGCTCGCCCGCGTCGCGCGCGAGGGCGACCGACGCCGCCGCCGCGAGCACGGTCAGCGGCCGCACCTCGGGGTCATCCAGCTCGGGGCGGTGCAGCAGCGCCTTCACCTCGGCGTACGCGATCGCGTCGAGGTCCGACTCCTCGCCGCCCAGGACCTCATACTCGTCGCTCCCGAGCGCGGTGAGGTAGAGCCGCAGGCGCACCGCCTCGAACACGAGCAGCTCGGCGAGGACCGCCTGCAGCGCCGCGCGACGGTCGTCCCCGTCGACGCGGGCGAAGTCGACGAGCATGTGCTGGAGCGGGCTGTCCCCCGAGCCCGTCGCCGCGAGCTCGGCCCAGGGCTCCAGCTCGTCGGGGATCTCGAGGAAGAGCGCGTCGCGGAGCCCCTGATGAAAGTGCTGCAGCGCCGGAGAGCGAGGATCCTGCCCGGCGTCGAGGAGCGTGACGCCGGCGCCGCGAGCGTGCAGCGCCTCGCTTGCGATCAGGTCCAGCTCGCCCTGGAGCTCGCCGAGGTCGAGGTGCGGCGCGGCCGCGGCCGAGAGGGGGAGGAGGTGGGTGACGGCGGCGGCGACGGCAGAGCTCATAGGGGTGCCCAGGGGTTTAAGCACGCCGCGGCGATCCGCAAGTCTCATCCTCCTCGGGACTGTGGCGCGGATGCACAAGGGTGAGCCCCAGGAGCGACTTCATGCGCTCGTTTCGCACCCGCTTGCCGCGCGACGTCGAGGTCTCCACCTCCCACACCGGGGGAGGCGCGCCCCGCAGGACCGCGAGCCGGGCGAAGATCTCGCGGCGCGAGGTGTGGTCGTCGTCGACGACGTTGATCACCCCCTGGACCTCCGCCGGCAGCGAGAGCGCCGCTTGGACCGCCGCGATCGCGTCGTCTCGGTGGATCAGGTTCGTCGGCTGGGCGCCGTCCCCCGGCAGCACCGCGCCCGCCTCGCCCCGGTAGAGGCGGAAGAGCTCGCGGCCTGGGCCGTAGAGCCCGCCGAGCCGCAACACCACCCAGGGCACCCCGATCCGCGAGCACGCGTCGGCGACCGCCGCCTCCGCCTCGCGCTGGACCCGTCCCCGCGGCTCGCTCGGCCACTCCGGCTCGTCGTCGTCGAGCCACGCGTCGCGCTCGGGCAGCGCCGAGGTCGACGAGGTGTAGACGACCCGCCGCAGCCCCAGACCCGCGGCCGCGGCGAGCAGCCGGCGCGTCCCCTCGACGTAGAGCTCGCGCCGATCCTGCCCGCGCCCCGGCGCGTAACACACGACGAGCGCGCGCGCCCCCGCGAGCGCCTCCGCGAGCGCCTCCGGCGGGTCGACGATCACGTCGAGCCTGCGCACCTCACAGTCTCTTGGCACAGGATCGCAGGGCCATGTACCGGAGCGCGTGGTGGCGATCACCGGCGGCGCCAACGCGGCCGCGAGCGGGGCGCCGAGGAACCCCGCGCCGACGATCGCAACAGGCCCGGGGACCGACATGCGCTGCACCGCGACAGCATGCCCCGACCGCCCCCAAGGCGCACGCACTCCGTCGCCCCAATCGCGCCTCACGCGCTGGCAGCGTCGCCGGAAGACCGCCCTGCCCACCGATCCGCGAGCAGGCGGGGCCCACCGCACCTCCCCGGCGAGACCCGGCGGGGCCGGAGCAGGGTCCCACCCCGCTCTCGTGTGTCCCGAACGACATGGAGGAGCGGGTCGCTTCGGGCGCTGCTTGTGACTGGGCCTCGATGCGGCCTCGCCACGCCCGCCCGCGTCGACACCCGCTAGCGCCGCGGGAGCACGAGCCCCTGCCCGTCCACCGTCTTCCAGAACTCGGGCCAGCGAGGGATCTCCCGCAGCGTCGGCAGCACCTCGACGACGTTGTGCGGGTAGGTCCGGCGGATGTAGAGCACCGCCGCCTCGGCGCTGGGCGCCTCGAGGAAGCGCGCCTCGGTGGCGGGGAACTCGTAGCGGAACTTCAGCATCGTGGTCATGGAGCGCGGCGCTTCGGGTCCCATAGCACCTCTGCGTGGCCCGTGCGGCGGGCGGCCGCGCGGGACACGACGAAGAGGTAGTCGCTGAGGCGGTTGAGGTAGCGGAGCGCCTGGCCGCGGACGGGCTCGGCGTGGGCCAGGGCGACAGCCCGTCGCTCGGCGCGGCGACACACCGTGCGAGCCAGGTGGGCGAGCGCCCCGAGCGCCCCGCCGCCGGGGAGGATGAAGCTGCGCAGCGGCGGGAGGTCCTCGTTCAGCGCGTCGAGCTCGCGCTCGAGGCGGCTCACGTCCTCGTCCTCGACCTTCAGGCGGGCCTTCCCCTCGGTCGCGCCGGGCGTCGCCAGCTCGGCGCCGAGGTCGAAGAGCTCCTGCTGGATCCGCTCGAGGCTCGCGTCGAGCCCGGAGATGAAGGCCGCGAGCTCCGCGTCGCCCGAGCACCGCGTGAGCTCGACGCGGAGCAGCCCGAGCACCGCGTTGAGCTCGTCGACCTCGCCGTAGGCCTCGACCCTGGCGGTGTCCTTGCCGACCGTGTCGCCGCTGGCGAGCATCGTCTCGCCGGCGTCGCCGAAGCGGGTGTAGACCTTGCTGATGTAGACCACGCGCCGGTCAGCGGGAGCCGCGGAGCGCCGTGACGAGGCGCGGCTGGATCTCGGGGATGGTGGCGAAGATCCAGCCGAGCTGGGCCTTCGCGCCGTCGACGAGGAGCGCCCAGCGATGGCGCTCGTCGAGCTCGATGACGAAGATCAGGAGCCCGTTGTCGCCCTCGATGATGAACTTGTTGATGCCCTTGGCGAGCGCGTCCTCGGAGCGGGTCAGCGCCGTGTGGAGCTGCTCCGACAGGCGGTTGAACATCACGCACGCCTTCGGCGCCGAGTTGATGCCCGCGAGCGACATCCCCGACGACTTGCTGATGATGTCGACGCTGATGAGGCCCCCCATCAACTGGTCGTCGAGCTCCTCGAGGATCACCTTCACGGCCTTCAGGTCCATGTCTGACAGCTCCTTGTCGCGCACCACGGGCGGGGCGAGCGGCGGCGTCGGCAGCGGCGTCGATGGGATCGTCGGCGGCACCAGCGGCGGGGGGGGCGGCGGCGCAGGTTTACTGGTCACCGGGGGTTTGGTCGGCGGCGGCGGCGGCGGCGCGCCGCGGGAAGCCTCGTCCCGCTGGCGCGCCCGATCCATGAGGAGCGCGACGATCGACGTGTGTCGCACGGTCTGAGGGCAGTGCTCCGGGAGTTGGGACGAGGAGACGCTCCCCTCGCGCCAGTCGAGGATCCGGTTGACCGCGTCGTCGCCCTCGCTGTCGCCCGCCTCCGCGTGGACGAGGTTCCCGCTCTGGAAGAACATCGCTCCGACGCCGTGCGGCGACTCGACGGAGAGCTTGATCGACATGCGCGAGGTCTGGGCGAGCTGCAGGATGTCCCACAGTTCGAAGCCCCCGATCTGAGCGATCGTCGTCGCCATCAGGCGCCTCCCCTACGGGGCCCCAAAGGTCCCCCGCGGCCTCGCTGGGTCCACATCCCGGGCCGCTGTACCCCGTCTTGCCCCATCAGGCATGCCTGGTCGTGTGTGTCCGGTCTCACTCGGATTACGAGGTTTGGCGTCCGAACTAGCATCCGCGCTCGCCGGGAAAGCCTACGCTGAAGGCTTCTGGCCGGTCACGCTAACAGGTCAGGGGGAAAAAAGCTACGCTGGGCCAAGGCGCGCGTACAGCGCGGCAGCTCTCAGCGACACGATGCGAGGGCCGCCGCCAGGAGCAGGCTCAGCGCGACCAAGGGCAGACCTGCCGAGGCGATCCCGCCAGCCAGCGTGCGCACGCGCGAGCCGCCCGGAGCCTGCGTCGCGCGGCGAAGCAGCCACGCGAGGACGATGACCTTCGCAGCGAGCGCCGCGCTCGCGAGTCCCAGCGCGACCACGTGGGCGCCGCCGAAGAGCGACGGACCCGCGGCGCCTCCGAAGAAGAAGAGCGCGAGGGCCAGCGCCACGTGGACCCGATCGAGCGCCCCGCCCGGACGCGCGACCACGAGCGCGAGCGCCACGAGGGCCGCGAGCGGCTGAATCAGCGAGCCCCAGCGAGGCAGCCAGGGGATGAGGGGCCAGGACGCGGCCTGAGCGGAGGTGAGGGCGACGAGGTCGAGGGTCCCGAAGGTCCACAAGGGGACGCTGAGCGCGGCCGCGAGGGCGAGGTCGCGCGACGCCAGACGACGCCCTGCAGAGGCCTCACTCAGGCGCCCGAGCGCGGCGAGGACGAGCACCACGAGGTAGAGCAGGCCGCCCTCGGCGGCCGGCACGATCTGAAGCGGCAAGCCGCCGCGGCGGTCGGCGCACTGGCCGAGATCGGCCGCCGTGAGCGCCTCGCCGAGCCGCGTCGGACAGAGCGCGGGGCCCCACGGCGTGACGCAGAGGAGCGTGAGCAAGGGGAGCCAGGTCGTCCACGCAGGCCAGCGACGCCTCCTGGCGAGCGCCAGCGCCAGCACCACGCCCGCGAGGAGGACGCCGACGCGCGCGAGGACCCCGCCGCGCGTCCGCGCGGGGTCCTCCGGCTGGTAGCGAAGCGTCACGGCCGCCTGGTTCGCCCCTGCTTGAAAGAGCAGGTGCGAAAGACCCTGGCGCTCAGGGCCGCCCCGCGGCGCGAAGTGCTCGCGGTCGACCCGGAGGTGTAGGCTCACAACGCCGCCCGCGGCGATCTCCCGCGGCAGCTCGCGGTCCATGACCACAAAGGCGCCCCAGTCTGGATCGCGCGGGTCGAGGCGCACGCGGGCGAGCGAGACCGGCGCCGCGTCATGGTTGCGGAGCGTCAGCTCCAGCTCCTGCCGGGCGGGCGAGAAGATCAGCTCGGCGGGCTCCAGCGCGACGCCAGAGGGCGCCGCCCCGCAGCCCGCGGCGACGAGGACGAGCCCCGCCGCGATCCTCCGCGCGCGACTCATGGGGCGGGAGACGGCGCGGGCCAGACGAGCGCCGCCGAGAACCCGAGCAGCGAGAGCCCGCCTACGCTGACCCAAAGAGCAGGTCCTTCCGGGCAGGTCTCGGCGGCCATGCAGGAGAGCGCCGCCGGCATCACCAGCGCCAGGGCCAACGCCAGCGCGAAGCCGAGGCCCGCCAGCGCGAGCGGAGCGCCGGGCTCGGGCGGCTCGCGCCCCGCGCGGAGCTGGACCAGGCTCGCGCCAGGTGGCCCACCGCGGGCGCGGAGGCGTCGGAGGAGGGCGAGTCCCGCCAGGAGGGCGGCGGCGAGGCAGAGCGGGAGGTAGTCCAGCAGCACGAGGCCCGTGCTCACGGGATGTTCCCCTCGATCGCCAGCTCGAAGACCTCGATGTCGTCGGCGTCCTTGGCCATCAGGAAGGCCTTGAGCGGGCGCTCGCCCCGGTAGCCCTTGAGCTCGCTGTGGATCGCGCGAGCGGCCTCTTCAGCCGGGATCCCGAGATCGAAGGCCCCCATCAAGGGGACCGCGACGCTGCCGAAGCCCTTCACCCGACAGGCCACGAGCACCGCGGCGGTCGCTCGGAGCACGTCCTCCACCTGGACGCGCCCCCCTGGGCGGTCCGTGTTCGGCACGTGGATCAGGTGTCGGGCCTTCATCTTGCCCGCGGGGGTCACGAACGCGGCGCCGATCGCGAGCGGGGTGTGCTCCTTGACCAGCTCCTCGACCTCGCGACCGGCGAGGTCGCGGATCTTGTTCGCGGGGAAGTGGCTCATGACGCCCTCGGAGTTGGTCGGGCAGACGAAGGCGTCCACCACGATCTGGTCCCAGGGCATGGTCGAGATCTGGATCTCGATGAATTCGTTGACGTCCGTGGCCATCGCGGCGAACCTGACCTTGCTCAGGCCTGGAGCATTGAATCCAGTTCAGCGGCGATCGCCGACTCGGGCTGACCGCGCACGGTCGAGAGCTCACGGATCACCAGGGTCCGCGCCGTCTGCAGCATCTGCCGCTCCCCGTGCGAGAGGTTCTTCGTGTGCTTGAGCAGGCTGAGGTCGCGGTAGACCTCGCCGACCTCAAAGAGCGAGCCGGTGCGGATCTTCTCCATGAAGCCGCGATAGCGCCGGTTCCAGG
>CAZMML010000015.1:0-11260 GCA_964567335.1 uncultured Nannocystis sp.
GAGGGCGCCCCGACCGGCGAGTACACCGACGTCTTCTCCCTCGGCGTCGTGCTCTTCGAGCTCGTCGCCGGCGAGCTCCCCTTCCGCGGCGCCTCCTACTACGAGACCGCCCGCGCGATCCTCATGTCCGAGGCCCCGCGGATCGCCGACCTCGCCCCCGGCGCCGGCGTACCCTCCGGGGTCGAGGCCCTCCTCCGCCGCGCCCTCGCCAAGCGACCCGAGCAGCGCTTCGCCAGCCTCAAGGCCATGGCCGAGGCGATCGCCCAGGTCCGCCGCTCCTCCGGCGCGAACCTCCCCGCCGACGATGAGACGCCGACCGCCGCGATCCCCTCCCAGCGACCCCGCGCCCCCCGCGGCGCCCCCCCGCCCGTCGACGACGACGCACCGACCGACCACACCGTCGTCGGCGGCGCCCTCGCCCCGAGGCCCCCCGTCCGCGACGCACCCAGCGTCCGCGACGCACCCGCCCCCGCGGACCGCACCGTCGTCCTCGGCGGCGCCCAGGCCCCCGCGGACCGCACCGTCGTCTTCGCCGACGCCGCTGCCCCCGCCCGCGGCGACGCCACCATGGTCCTCCCGGACCCCGCGGCGCCTGTCCGTCAGGACACCACCATGGTCCTCCCGGACCCATCTGCACCTGTCCGTCAGGACACCACCATGGTCCTCCCCGACCCCGCGGCGCGTCGGCCCGAGTCCACCATGGCCCTCCCCGACGACCCCGCCGCGCGGCCCGAGTCCACCATGGCCCTCCCGGACCCCGCCGCGGTCACCGCCCGCCGGACCCCGCCGGAGCGCTCGCTGCAGCGCACCCTGGTGATCGTCAACGTCGCCTGCGGCCTGCTGATCTTGATCGGCGTCGTCGTCATGCTGCTGACGCGCTGAGGAGGTGTGTCGGTGAGCGAAGGGCCTGTCCTCAAGGTGATCTCTCCCGAGGGCGACGAGCGGCGGGTCAGCTTCTCGCAGGCGGAGATCCAGGTCGGCAGCAGCCTCGACTCGACGCTCGTCCTCGGCGGCCACGGCGTCTCCGCGAAGCACTGCCGGATCTCCGTCCGCGGCGACGCGCTCGTCGTCACCGACCGCGGCTCGAAGAACGGCACCTTCATCAACTCCCGTCGCTGCGTCGAGCCGACCGAGCTCCGCCCTGGCGACCGCCTCAGCGTCGGCGCCTACGTGATCGAGCTCGCCGCCCCCGCCGGCCGCTCCGCCAGACCTCAGGCCCTCCCCGTCGCCCTCTCCCGCGGCGAGGACGAGCTCCGCGCCGCCGAGCGCGCCCGCCTCGCCCGCTACGCCCGCGAGTGGACCGACGCCGCCCGCCCCCGCCGCCTGCTCCTCCGCGGCCGCGACCTCGCCCTCGCCCTCGCCTGGATGGCGAGCCCCGACCAGCGCGCCGAGGTCGACGCCGAGCCGCTCCTGCGCGAGCTCGTCGCCGCCAGCGCCCGCGACCAGCTCCTCCGGCGCGCGCTCGTCCTCGGCGCCGCGGGCGTCGTGCTCGGCGGCCTCGTGGTCGCCCTCGTCGCCCGCGCCCCTGAGGCCCCGCCACCGCAGGCCCCGCCCCCCGACGCGCAGGTCGAGCCGAGGCCCGCGGGCCCGGCTCAGGCCGCCGCCACCGCGTCGCGGGAGCGCCTGATCGAGCACGTGATCAGCCCCGGCGAGACCTGCGAGGAGATCGCCCGCTACTACGAGGTCTCCACCGTCGCGCTGCAGGCGAGCTGCGCCGCGCTGAAGCCCGGCGACACGCTCCAGATCCGGACCACCAAGGACGCCCGACCGCCCCTCGTCGAGGAGCACCACGTCACCGAGGAGGGCGAGGACTGGCTCACGATCGCCAACCAGTACAACACCACCGTCGACAAGATCCGCGGCTTCAACCCCCACATCGACCGCGACCGCCTCCGCCCCGGCGACGCGCTCACCCTCTGGATCGACGCCCAGTTCGGCGCCCAGACCCCCAACCCGGACAACCTCCCGATCTTCATCGTCCCGGGCGGTTCGACCTCCCTCGGCGGCGTCACCAGCGGCTCCCTCGTCAACCCCGTCCAGCTCCTGCCCTCCCCCCTCGCCGAGGTCCGCTGCGCCGCCCACGCCTACGCCACCAACCACACGATCGCCCAGCTCCTCAAGGCCGTCGCCACCTTCCGCAGCGAGGCCAACTACAAGGGCCAGGTCATGATCGCCGACCTCAGCCTCAAGAACGGCGGCCAGTACGGCCACCACAAGTCGCACCAGTCCGGCCGCGACGCCGACATCTGGCTCCTCCCCCGAGCCAAGCAGTTCACCAAGGGGTGCCGCAACTGCAGCACCACGAGCTGCCGCCCCGAGCCCGAGGAGGTCGACTGGCGCCTCACCTGGCGCTTCATCCGCGCCCTCGAGAGCACCGGCTACCTCAAGGAGGTCTTCCTCTCCGACTTCCTCCAGCCGAAGCTCCACGCCGCCGCGCTGGAGCTCGGCGAGACCAAGGAGGACCTCCGACCCCTCATCCAGTACCCGCGCGGCAAGGGCACCCCCGCCCTCGTCATGCACTCCGACGGACACATCCACCACATCCACGTCCGGTTCAAGTGCGACCCGAGCGACATCGCCTGCAGCGAGGCAAAGTAGCCCGGCCCAGCGGCCGCGATGATCCATTTCGCCGCGTCTGCTGCTACGATCACGGGCTCGAGGGGAGGACGGGGCAATGACCACGTACGAGGAGATCCGGAGCGCGCTGACCACGGTCAAGAGCGTGCTCGACCAGGGCGCCGGCGTCCTCAAACCCGCTGTCGACGCCCTCCCCGCGACGATCTCGCCGATCGAGGAGTTCCTCGGCGACCTCGCGCAGGTGCTCGACAGCCTGAAGTCCGTCGTCTCCGGCCTCGACCCGGCGGCCGAGATCCGCGGCGAGCTCCTGCTCCTCGTCGAGGACGTGCACACCGGCGTCGACGCGCTGCTCTCCTGAACGACGTCCCCGGCGAGACGGCGGGCTCGAGCGGCCACCCCTTCCGCCCGACGATCGTCGCACGTGCACGGGGTCTGCGGGCTCCGCCCCGCCGCCGCCCTTCCTCGCGAGCGGCCCCAGTCCGAGCCCCGCGGGCTCGTTCGGCGACGGATCAAGGCCCTACTCATCGCGACCCAACCTAGAAACGCACGCAACGCCGGACCCGCAGGGGCCCGCCCTCGTTCGCCGCGAGCCAGAGGTCCTCGCCGACCCGGCGCTGGCCGAGCGTGCAGAGCGACGCCGTCGGGGCCTCGATCTCGAGCGCCAGCTCAAAGCGCATGACCGGCGCCCACGCCCGGCACAGCGCCCGCGCCGCCGCGAGAGCCTCCTCCGACCCCGCGAGCGCCCACGCCGACGCCTCGCCCAGGGGCCCGAGCACCACCCGCGTCAACCCGGCGGGGTGCACCACCTCCTCGCCGAGCAGGAGGTCGACGTCGAGCGCGGTCGCGGCCTCCCCGAGGCGACAGCGCTGCTCTTCCGCCACCTCCGTCAGGCCTCCGACGAAGGTCTCCACCCGCACCTCCGCCTCCTCCGGCAGCAGCTCCGCGAGCGCGACCCGCAGCGCCGCAGCCAGGCCCTCCGCGCCGCGCGGACCGATCAGGAGCGGCAGCAGGGCCCTTCGCAGCCCCGGCGACACGCCCTCGCCGAGCGGCGCCGTGAGCCCGAGCAGGCGCTCGTGCCACCCCTCGCCCGCCTCGTCGAGCCTGACCAGCCCCTCCACCGTCGTCGAGATCAGCGCGTGGTGCACCGCGTCGAGCAGCCCCCGCAGCGCCTCTCCGTGTTCGTCGTCGCGGTCGAGCTCGTCCGCGAGGGCGAGCGGCAGCGGCGTCTCGGCCCCGCAGAGCGCGGGCAGCGAGGTCGTGACGACCACCTCCTCGCCCCGCGCCCGCACCGCCACCACCTCCCCGCCGTGAAAGCCCAGGTCGCTCGCGCTCGCGTAGCGGGCCCGCCCCCCGAGCGCGCTCGCCACGTCGAGCAACGAGGTCCGCCACCCGAAGCCGTCCCTCCCCTTCACGACAGGATCATTGGCCACGCCGGCACCTCCCTCCACGCCATCCGCTCCGAACGCCGCTCGCTCGCCGGCCGCCGCCCCCATCTGCGTCACGACAACCTCACGGGCCACGCCAGCGACTCACGCCGCGGCGTCAGCTCCAGACGCAGCTCGCTCGCCGTCCCCAGCGGCGCGTACGCGGCGCAGAGCGCGTCGAGGACCTGCCCCAGGAGAAACGCCGGTCCGACGCCCCCGACGGCCGCCTCGTCGACCTCGACCGTCGTCCGCACCGCGCTGATCGGCGCGCCGCGGACCACCCGCGCGACCGCCTCCCTGCGGAGCCCGCCGATCGCCGTGATCATCCGCGCCCCCACGCGCCCCCGCGGCGACCCGGGGTCGACGTTGTAGAGCCGGAGCAGCCCGCGCAGCGCCTCGACGTCCGCGGGTCCCCGCGGCGCGAGCACCAGGTGCGCCAGCAGCCGCCACAGCGCCCCTCGCCCGAGCGCCGCCGGCACCGGCGGCGTCACCGACGTGACGTTCGTGCAGCCGCGGATCAGCCCGCCCGGCCCCGCGTCCCACGCCTCTCCTGTCCGCAGCTCCGCGGGCAGCCGACCGTTCGAGCACACCAGGTCGAGCGAGAGCACCTCGTCGCTCGGCCCCGCCGGCTCGTGGATCCGCAAGAAGATGTCCGTCCCGCCCCACCCCCCTGCCGCCCGGCGCAGCGAGTAGGTCCCCGCGGTCGCCCCGAGCGCCCGCGCGAAGGGCACCAGGGCCCGGCGTTGCCGGTCCCGACCGCTCGCGACCACCGCGACCACCTCGCGCACCTCCACGTGCCGCGGATCGAGCCCGTCGGCCCGGACGATCGCCTCGCGCGCGGGCCCCTCGCGGCGGATCGGCTCACCTGGCGCATCAAACAGGTTGATCACCGGCACGCAGTGCAGCCGCACGCACTCCGCGGGCGGCGCGGCCGCCAGCGGCGGCGGACGGTCGAGCTCGAAGCGCAGCGTCATCGGCCCCTCCGGCGGCCTCAGCTCGTGCAGCCCCTCCAGCTCGACGAAGCAGGAGCGCTCCGGCAGCACAAAGAGCTCGAGCACTGCGCGCTGCGCCGCCGGCGCGAGCTCCGGCCACGGCAACACCGGCCACGCCGTCGGCGCCAGCGGTCGCAGCGCCGTCGCGGGCAAGCGCCCCAGCGGACCCCCCGCCCCCACGACCGTGACCCCCCGCAGATGCCGGGTGAGCCACAGCAGCAGGGTCGCCGCCTCCCCGAGGTCCTCGTGGTGGAGATAGAGGCGAAGCGGGACCGGGTCGAGGAGCGCCGCCTCCCCGACCTCAAGGTCGACCTCGAACACCGGCCCCGGTCCCTCGGCGAGCCGACACGCGCGCACTTGCAGCGGCCGCAGGTCGACGTCGAAGCAGGTGCGGAAGCGACACGCGACTCCCCCTGCGCGCGCCTTCAACTCCCGTCCGCCGGGCACCCGGTGGCGCGCCCGCAGGCTCCGGAGCTGCGGCGCGAGCTCGACGATCGCCGCCGCGGGCAAGGGCGCCAGCACCTGCGGCGCGATCACCTCCGCGAGCGAGCGCGCCGCGTCGTCCGCCGCCGCGTCGACGCGCGAACGCAGCCCCGCCACCAGGAACGCGACCCCCTCGAGCAGGCGCTCCACGTCGGGGTCCCCCGCGTGGGCCTCGAGCGCGCGCGCCAGCGCCGGGTTGTCGCGCCCGAACGCGCGAGCTGTCCGCCGCAAGCGGTCCAGCTCCGCCGAGAAATAGCCGTCGATCTCACTCACGCTGCACCTCCCACGCAGACACCCGCATGACGCCCGTCGGGGACAGCTCGAGCCGCGCGACCACCCGCTCTCGGCTCCCCTGGACCCGCGCCCGGAGCTCGAAGGAGTGGCAGAGCGGCCCCGCCTCGAGCGCCTGGACCGCCACCCCGGAGAGCCGCGGCTCGTGACGCGCCAGCGCAGCTCTCACGCTGCGCGCGAGCGCCTCCGCCCCCGCCGCCGCCTCGTGCACCACCGCCGCGAAGTCCAGCACCCCGAGCTCTGGAGATGACAGCGACTCCCCGAGCCGGGTCTCCAGCGCCGCCTGGACCCCCGAAAGGAGCGGAGCGCCGCCCGCGACCCGCGGCCCGCCCAGCCGACGCGTGAAGCGAAGATTCATGCGACCTCAAGGTGAGGCCACCACGCCCCTCGCGCCAGCCCGCCCGACCGATCTTCCCGCACGCACTCGAGGTGGCCCCGCCGACTCGAGTGGGTACGCGAAGGCGAGGCCCCACCCGCCGGCCCGCCCCCCAGCTGTCCCGCCTGCGCCCACCGGGCGCGTCGTCTTCACCGACCAGGCTGAGGGCCCAGGCACTGACCAGTCTGGCGACGACGACCGCTGGATCGCCGTCCTCGGCGAGGACTGGGACACCAGGCTCCTCGTCGCCGAACCCGCGGACCGCGGCGGCGGCGCGGCGAGGACCCGGGCCGAGCTCTATCCGTGCCTCGCCAGGCAGCCCAGCCCTGACCCCTGCTTCCTCGCCCCGCCCCGCGGCGAAGGCCCCGGGAAGTGAGCCCGCGCAGCTCACCCGCACCCCGCCCCTGGCCGACGCCGCAGCGACTCGCGCGGCGTCCTCGTCCCTCCCGTCGTCACCGCCCCGGAGGGCACCTTCCGCCACACCTTGAAGCCGAACCCGCCCTGCTTGACCATCCCGGAGAAGCCGTCGAGCTCGAGCAGCTCCTTCTTGATCTTCGCCTCCAGCTTGAGCACGTTCGCCAGCTTCTCCCCGCGGTAGATGCTCTTCGGAAACCCCTGAGGTCCCCCCGATGTCACCACGAAGCCGTCGACGTCGAAGAAATCCGGGCGGAAGGGGGTCCCCGTCTTGAAGCGGATCCCATCGACCAGGCTCCCGCGGATCCCCACCTGAACGTCCGCTCCAAAGGCCTCGCGGATCGCCCCCTCGTGCTTCCGCAGCACCGCCAGCGCGTCCTCCAGCATCTTCGGCGACCACGCCAGCCCGAGCAGGTCGCACATCAGCAGCGGGTCGAGGACGTAGCGATAGGGGTGGAGGTCCGCCTGCAGCGGATCCTGCGACGTGTACGCCCCGAGCTCCGGCGCGTAGTAGCGGAAATGGTTGTAGTGCAGCCCGAGCGGTGCGTCGTCGTACTGCCCCGGCCAACGCCAGGGATCGAGCGGGCCCTCCGCCTCGACCAACGTGCCGTCCAGGTCGAGGCGCCCGCGCGCGACCTCGCCGACCTCCCACCCGGCGAACTTCTCGCCCGCCATCCCGCTGTGGTGACCTGCGAACCCCGCCGCCCCCACCGAGCTGAGCGGCAGCCCATCGTCGCCCAAGACCCACCCGCGCGCCCCGTCGCCCGAGCTCTCCCATGCCAGGTCGCCGAGGTCCCAGCGGAACGAGAGCCGCTCCCCCGACGCGCCCACCCGCTCGATCCGCCGCCCAAACGCGTCGTACGCCAGCGTCGTCGACCCCTCCTCCGAGCGGTCCACCCGCACCAGGCGTCCCAGGCTGTCCCACGTGTATCGCCACACCTCGCCGGACGCGGCGATCCGCCCGACCATGTTCCCGTCGGCGTCGTATGCGAAGCGCGCCCCGTCCGCCTCCAATACGCGCCCGCCGGGCCCATAGCTCCGGTCGCTCCGATCCTCCGTGCGGTACAGATCGCCGAACGGGTCCATCACCCGCCGCTCCACCGCGCCGTCCGGCCGGAGCGCCGCGCTCAGCACCCCGCGCAGATCGTGCTCGAAGCGGGTCACGCCCCCCTCCAGGTCTTCGATCTCGCGCAGCCGCCCGCCCTCCCACGAATAGCGCGAGCGCTCAAGGACCTCCGCCGGCGGCGCCAGCGCCGCCTGCTCCGACCAGTCGGGCATCAGCCCGCCCGGATGCCTCCGCACCTCCACCTCCGTCGGTCGCCCGAGCGCGTCTCGCCGCGTCCGCACCTCGAAGCCCCCGGTCCAGCGCCGCGACACCTCGCGCCCCTCCGCGTCGCGGAGCACCTCCACCTCCCACGCGTCCAGCTCCCCGAGCGGCGGCCCCTCCCCCGCCTCCGCGCCCCGCGGCACCCGCACCCGCACCACCGCGCCCTCTCCGTCGTACTCCCACCGCACCTCCCCACCGTGCCGGGCCGACCGCCGCACCCGCCGCCCCAGCGCGTCGTACTCGCTCTCCACCTCGGCGTCGCCCGCGTGCTCCCGCGTCACTCGCCCGCACGCGTCCCGCTCCAGACGGACCTCACCCGCCTCGTTCCGCCCGAGCACCACATCGCCGCACGCGTCCCGCTCGAACTCCAGCCACACCCCGTCGCTCCCACGCACCGTGACCACCTGCCCGAGCTGGTCGCGCGCGAAGCTCACCCGCCGCCCGTCGCCCTTCGTCAGCCCGACGCACCCGCCCGCCAGGTCGTGGCGGAACACCTGCGTCCGCCCGTCGAACCCGACCGCCCGCGTCACCCGCCCGCACGCGTCCCGCTCGAAGCGACGCACCTCGCCGCGCTGGTTCACCACCTCCACCAGCTCGCCCTCTGCGTCGTGGCCGTACTCCACCCGCCCCCCGAGCGGGTCCACGAGGGCCTTCACCGCGTTGTACCCGCCGTACTCGAGCGACCACGCGCCGCCGGCCGCGTCGATCGCCCGGACCAGGTTCCCCTCCAGGTCGTACTCCAGGCGGAGCCGCGAACCATCCGCGCGGACCAGCTCGCGCAGCCGTCCGCAGCCGTCCCAGGACGCCCGCTGCTCGCCGCCCAGCGCCCCGATCCGCCGCACCGGCCGCCCCCACGCGTCATACTCGTAGCGCGTCGCGTGCCCGTCGCGGTCGCTCGTCGCCCGCACCGCACCCGTACTGTCGTGTTCGAAGCGGCACACGCGCCCGAGCGGATCCCGGACCGCCGCGAGCTGCCCGCGCTCGTCATACCCGTACGCCCACTCCGCGCCGTCGCGCTCCCACGCCCGCGTCACCCGCCCCCGCGCGTCGCGCTCCCACCGGCGACGCTGCCCTCGCGCGTCGATCGCCTCCACCAGCTCTCCGCCCTCATAGCGCCACCGGAGCTGCCCGCCCGCCGGATCGCACGCCGCCACCAGCTCCCCGCGCGCGTCGTACTCCCACGTCCAGCGGCCCCCGAGCGGATCCTCCTCCGCCGCCGGGCAGAGCAGCTCGGGGTGCCACTCGTAGCGCCACGTCCCGCCGCCCGCGTCGACGATCCGATCCACCAGCCCCGCCGCGTTGGCGAAGTAGATCGTCCGCCCGCCGCGGCTGTCCTCCACCTCCGTCACCCGCGCGAACTTGTCGTAGCGAAGCGTCCGCGCGAAGATCCCGCCGTCGCCCCACGTCCGCACGCACCACCCCTCCGGGTGCTCCCAGTCGTATTCGAACCAAAACGAGAGCCCGCGGCGATCTGTCTCACGGACCAGCACGCCCCCGCGGTACGCGTAGCGGCGCGTGCCACCCTCCGGGTCGCGCGACGCCACCAGCATCCCCGCCGCGTCGTACTCGTACTCGACCAGCGGCGCCGACTCCCCGCGGGGCAGCCACAGGCGCACCGCGGTCACACGCCCGCCGCGTTGTTCCACCTGCAGACGCCGTCCCGCGCTGTCGTGGACCTCGGCCAGCAGCCCCTCCGCGTACTCGAGCCGCACCTCGTTGCCGTCGCGGTCCGCCACCCGCACCAGCGAGAAGACCGACCCATCCTCGGACCTCCTCCCCAGCTCGAAGCGCAGCCCGCACGTGTCCTCGACGACGTAGAGCTCCTCCCGCGGACGAGACAGCGTGTAGCGCTCCGAGGGCTCCCACGCCGACGCCCCGACCGCCAGCGCCGCCTGCCGCACGCGCCGGCCGTCCGCGAGCTGCAGCCACGCCCAGCGCCCCACCTCGCGCAGCTCCACCTCGAGCGAGTGAGACCACCCCGGACCGAGCGCCCCCGCCGACGCCTCGCGGCTGCAATAGTTCCGCTCCCAGCGGAGCGGCAGCGGCCCCGGCAGCTCGAAGTCCTGCGCCTCCGTCGACACCGCCCCGCTCGCCACGTCCACCGGGTGCCCGGTCAAGAAGCAGAGGAGCTTGCTGCGGCGCGATCCGAAGGGCACCCGCAGCAGCTTGTGCAGGCGACTGGACACCCACATCGTACGGATCCCCGCGAACACGACCGCCAGCGCGTCCCACCCCGTCGGTCCGCCGATCTCCACCGGCGCCCCCGCCGGCAGGGCGAGACAGAGCCCCGTCGGGAGCTGCACCGGGAAGTTGCACGTCATCGCGTTCGACCCTGTCCGCCCCGCCCTCGATCCCGCCAACCAGACCGTCTCGCTGCCCGACGCCACCGTCCCGTCGTTGGTGGGGATGTCGATCGGCGCAAAGGCCACCCCGGGCGGGGTCGGCAGGTGCGGCGCCGCGTAGGCGCGCGTCCCCGTGTTCGCGCAGTGGACCCCGTTGATCCACACCGGCCCGCCGGACCCGAGCAGCCAACTGAACGCCGCGTCGAGCGCCTTTCCGATCGGATCGACCAGGATCCCCGCGAACACGTGGGGGAGGGGCACCGGCGTCGGCGACCCCGGCACCATCACCAGGTGGACGTCTACCCCGAGCACGTTGTCGTAGAACTTCAGCGCCGATGACACCTCAGCACCCCCCTTCCTGCGCGAGCGCTGCCTCGAGCTCCGCCGCCCGCCTGGTCTCCCCCCGCGACAGGCAGCGCGCCCGCAGCGCCTCTGCAGCCCGTGACCACGAGCCGCGTCGACGCGCCTCGGCTGGCACCTCCGCGCCCGCCGCCAGCGCCGCCTCCCACGCGGCCGCCGCCCGCTCGTCCTCCCCCAGCTCCGCCCAGCAGCTCCCGCGCATCCACCACGCCTCGATCTGAAGCGCCGCGGGCGCCCCCTGGACCGCCGCCTCATAGCGACGACCCGCCTCCTCCAGCTCCCCGCGCGAGAAGAACACGCCGCCCGCCCCCAGGTGTCCGAGCGGCGCCGTCGCGGGCTCTGCCGCCGCCCGGTCGAAGCTCGCCAGCGCCGCGGACGCGTCACCCAGCGACAGGCACACCCCGCCGAGCGCGAGCTCGGTGATCGCCGCCCCATCGCGGCGACCGAGCGCCTCCAGCGCCTCCACGGCCTCCACGTACGCCGCCCGGGCCTTCACCAGATCGCCGCCCCGGACCGCCGCGCTGGCCGCCAGCAGGGCCCGCCGCCCCCGCGCCTCGGCCGGCGGCGCCGCCCCCGCCGCGCGCTCGGCCTGCGCCTGGCAGAAGCGCCACCACGCGTCCTCGTCGATCGCCAACGTCGCGCGCTCGGGCAGCGCCGCCAGGACGCCTGCATCA
>CAZMML010000015.1:11270-16007 GCA_964567335.1 uncultured Nannocystis sp.
TCGTCACAAAGGTGGCGATGATCAACAGGTAACAGGCGATCCGCACCTGCTTCGACTCCGGCCATTGCGACACCTCCGCGACCACCTGCGCGAGCGCCTCGCGCTCCGGGATCAGCACCGCCGCCAGCCCGCGGACCGCTCCGCTCGCCGCCGCCGCAGCGCCGCAGCGCTCGAGCTCCTCCCAGAGCCCCCCGCCGCGCCCCTCCGGGTCCTCGACCGTGATCCCGTCCGCCGCCAGCCCGCGGCGCAGCGCCTCGAAGGCCGCCCGCACGCGCTCCGGTCCGTGCGACCCCGCGAGCACGCACAGCGGCCAGCGGTTCTCTGGCGCCCATTCGAAGAGCCGGAGCGCCTGGAGCAGCCGCCCGTGGTGCTCCGGTGCGACGACGATCCCGACCTTCGCCCCGGAGTCCCAGCCGTCCCGAAGCTCCTGACAGAACGACCGCACCGCGAGGGTCAACGGATCCATCGGGAACGCCCCTCCGCGGCGCGTCCGGGCTCGACGCGCGTCCAGTCGAGGAAGAGCCCGCGCACCCGCACGAAGGGCGGACGCGTCGGCACCTGGACCGACGCCGGCGCATAGAGCACCAGGCGGATCCCGTAGAACCACGGCAGCTCCGGCGTGTGCTCCACCAACGCTCGCACCAGGCGCCCCTGCTCCGCGTCGTCGGCCACCCGCTCCGGACAGCACACACACACCAGCCGGAGCGGCGGCCGCCGCCGCGGCAGCGCGTCGCGCACCAGCCCCAACGCGCAGCGCAGACGCGCGTCCCACTCGAGCCCGCGCGCGACCGCCTCGAGCTCCGGCCCGAGCTCCGCCCCGCCTGGCAAAGCAGCCGACGCCCCCGCGACCAGCGCCTCCGCGTAGGCCTCGGCGCTCGTCAATTCCGCCGGCCCGCAGAGCAGGCCTTCGCGCGATGGGAGCGCTCCGAGCGCCCCGGCCAGCCGAGCTCGGGGCCCGCGCACCAGTAGCACCCCGTGCTCCCGGCTCTCAAGGACTTCCTGAACAATCACAAGACACCTCCCGAGCCCTCGGCTCAGTTGATCTTCACCAGGCCGCCGGTGATCTCCTGCAGCCCCGTCGCCGCGCTGACGATCTTCGCCCCGCGGATCTCCACCTCACCGTGGCGGAGGATGATGGCGCTCGAGCCGACGCTCAGCGAGATCTCCGAGTCAGCGACGACCCGCACCTCCGCCGCCAGCAGCTCGACCTTGTCGGCCGCCTTCACCTGCGTCGACGCGTCCGCCGCCACTGTCACGTCGCGCAGCGCCAGCACCCGCACCTCGCCGGCCGTCGAGCGCAGCGTCACCTCCTGCTCGCCCTGCAGCTTGAGGCCCCCGCGCGCCGACACGACCGCCACCGTCTCCTGGCCCTTCACCCCGACCCCCGCCTCGGTCGACTCGAGCGTCGCCGTCCGCCGCGCCTGCAGCGACAGCCACGCCTGCCGCGCCGTCAGCTCGACCGCCGTCTCCGCCGTCATCGCCAGCGTCCCCCGATCCACCGAACAGCGCCAGTCGCCCTCCTCCACCCGCAGCTCGTCCGCCCCGCGCACCCGCGCCGAGCGCGACCCAGTTGCGACGACCAATTCGTCATCTCCCTCGCGCACCTCGACCCGCCGCGCCTTGTTCACCGTCACCGCCTGGTCGCCGCGGACCTCCACCGATTGGTCCCCGTACACCCGCTGCTCGTGACGGTTCCGGACGACCTCCTGCAGGTCGCGCTGCGCGTGGAGCCGGACCCGCTCCTTGCCCTTCGAGTCGTCGAACGAGAGCTCGTTATGGCCGCCGCCGCCCGGCGTCGAGTCCGAGCGCACCCCGCTCCGCGCCTTCTCGTCGGGCAACGGGTAGGGCGGGCGGTTCGTCGCGTTGTACACGCACCCCGTCACCAGCGGCCGATCGGGGTCGCCGTCGAGGAAGTCCACCACGACCTCCATCCCGACCCGCGGCACATGCTGCGCCCCGAAGCCGGCGCCCGCCCACACCTGCGCCACGCGGATCCAGCACGACGCGCTGTCGTCCGGCGGTGAATTGCGGTCCCAGTGGAAGCGCACCTTGACGCGCCCAAATTCGTCGGTGTGGATCTCCTCGCCCGGCGGACCGACCACGATCGCCGTCAGCGGTCCGAACACCCGCGGACGCGCCCGCGCGGCCGCCTGGTAGGGCACCTCCGCGCGGACCGCCACGAACTCGTTGACGTAGCGCTCCCCTGCCGCCCCTTCGAGCAGGACCTCCGGCGCCTCGCCCCGGTGGGTCGCCTCCACGATCCGCAAGCGACCCACCTCCGCGACCTCCAGCCCCCGCCCGGGCGCGAGCTCCACGACGTCGCCGCGCCCCACCAGCCGCTCGGAGCGCCCGCGGACCGCCTCCAGCGCCAGCGTCGCCTGGCGCTCGCCGTCATCGCCGCGGACGCCGCCCTCCTCATGCACATACACCTCTGCGCCGCCGCCAGCCGCCCGCCGCTCGTGCGTCCAGGGCCGCCCCTCCGGCTCACGGAAGTCCCACGCCCGGTGCACCACCGCCCCGGCTGTCCATTCGTGCGTCGCCACCAGGCTGTCCAGCGACTGCTCCGCCGCCGCGCCCGCCCCACGCGCCACCACCCGCACGGACGCCGCGAGCCCCGGGGCCTCCGTCATCGTCGCACGGAGCACCGCCACTTCTCGCTCCCCCTCGTGGTCAAAGACCAGCGCGATCCCGTCCTCTTGCAGCAGCCTGAGCGCGAAGTCCAGGTCGGACTCCCGGTATTGCACGCAGTACTCGCGGATCGGGTGGTCCTCTAGATCGACCTCGAGGCGCAGCTCGCGACCCTGCGCCGCGAGCGGCCCACGGAGCACCTCCAGCGCGATCTCCGGCGCCCGGAGGCCCTGCCAGAAGCGCGTGTTCACCGTGTGTCCGAGCAGCCAGAGCGCCGGGTGCAGCGTCATCCGCACCCGCGCCCGCCCGCCGACGGGCGCGAGCCGCTCCACCCGCGTCACGACCCCGTGCACGCGCCTCCCGCCCTCCTCGCGCTCCAGCGCGAGCGTCCAGCTCGACCCGAGCAGCCCCCCGACCTCCGCGCCCGCGGCGCCCGCGGCCTCGATGATCAGGCAATAGAGCTCCGAGAGGCCCTCTCTCAGCTCGAAGCGGCGGACCCATAGCTCCGGCGCGCCCTCTTCTGGACATGTCAACACGAAGCGCACCGGCGCGAGCGACGACGAAGAACCCATGCCCGTCCAACCTAGCTCGCCGAGCTCGCCGGGCAAGCCGCCGCGCGAGGCGCCTCCTCACCCGTTTTGGGCCCGCAGGACCTCCTCCAGGCGGCCCCTGCCAACTCAAGTTGGGGCCCCCCGCCGCCGGTCGTCGTCGCCGACTCCAGTCCGCGAGGCACCTCTCTCCGCGCGCCGCTGGACGCGTCCTGACGCCGTATTACGCTCTCGTCGCTGAGGTCCGCGATGAGCTCGCTACAGGTCTCTGTATACGATCACGATCAGCGGCGCCTCACCTTCGAGGCGCTCTTGGACCGCTTCCCGGTCCGGATCGGCCGCGATCCTTCCGCCGAGGTCCCGCTCCCCTATCCCTTCGTGTCCTCGCGGCAGGCCGAGGTCCGCTGCGAGCGCGGGCGGCTCATGCTCCACGACCTCGGCGCCCGCAACCGCCTCGCCGTCGACGATCGACGCGTCCCCGCGGAGGGCCTCCCCGTGGCCCCGCTGCTCGTCGCGCGCCTCGGCCCCCTCGAGCTGCGCCTGGAGCTCGCCACGCCGCGCCCCTTCGCGCTCCCCGACTGCGCGTCCGCGGCCGGCGCCCTCGACGAGCACCGGGCCTCCCCGACCCTCCTCCCGCCCGCGCCGGACGCCGACCACCCCCTCGCTGGCGTCGCCGCATGGCTGCCCCTCCCCGTCGCCGACGAGCGCGCCGCCCTCCGCCTCTCCGCCCGCGCCGCCGACCTCCTCCGCCTCCTCGCCGCCTTCCTCCTCGAGCTCGCGCACCTCCAGGCCGCGCAGCTCACCGACCTCGGTCTCCCACCTGACGCTCACCCCCTCGTCTCCGCCTGCGACGGCCCGGACGACCTCCTCCGCCTCCTCCTCGGCGGAGGCGACCACGACCGGGCCCTCGCCGACCTCTTCGCCGACCTCAGCACCCACCCTCGCGCCCTCGCCAGCGGCGCCCTCGCCGCCGCGCGCGAGATCCTCGGCGCCCTCGACCCCGCCGAGCTGGGGCGCGCCGAGGGCCGGGCCTGGCCCTCCCGCGCCGCCGCCCTCTGGCGCCACTACCAGACCTGCCACGAGGCCCTCGTCGGCGCCGACCTTACACCTGCCTTTCGGGACATCCTCTCCCGCACCTACGCCGCCGCCCGCGCCCGGAGGCCCCATGCCCCGTGACCACGCCCGCCTGCTCGCCCTCGCGGGCCTCGCCGCCCTCGCGCTCGCCTGCCGCCCGGCCCCCGCCGAGCTCTCCGTGTGCCCCGCGTACGTCGCCAGCGCCCGCGCCGACGAGGCGGACACCCGGGTCTTGCCCGCGCATGCATGGCTCTCCGTCCTGCTCCCGGGCCTCGCCCTCCCGGAGCTCCGCCTCCCCGAGGTCCCGCGAGCCTGCAGCGGCGAGGCCCTGCGGGACCCCTCCGACGAGCCCCTCGCGCCGCGTCTGCTCGCCGAGGATGACCTGACCTTCGGAGAAGGACCTGAAGGACAGCTCCTCGTCTGGGCCCGCGCCCTGCGCTTCGCCGACGGCACCGCGCTCGGCCCCGTGGCCCTGGTCCGCTGGGCC
>CAZMML010000016.1:0-15978 GCA_964567335.1 uncultured Nannocystis sp.
CCGACGGCACGCTGGACAACGCGATCGAGCGCACGGAGGCCAACAAGACGCCGACGATCGGGGTGCACCAGTGCGGCCTCAAGGCCGGCGCGATCGCGTGGACCAACACGAATTTCACGGGCATGCTCGACGACACAGGCCTGAGCTGCAGCTCGTGGATCAGCGACGGCGGCAGCGACTCCGCGTGGGGCAGCACCTCCCGCACCGGCAGCGGCTGGACGCAGTCGTGCAAGGCGCCCTCGTGCGCCTCGCAGGCCGCCCTGTACTGCTTCGAACAGTGAGCGCGCAGAGGTTGCACGCGCGGCCCGGGCGACCGTGAGGTCGATACCTCGAAGAGGCGGCCCGTCCGGGCCCGACGTCGCCGCGCCGGCTCTTCCGACCGCCGGCGACCGGCGCTTGCGCCGCCCTCGGCGGGTCGTAGACTGGTCGGAAGCTATGCTCCACACCACTCGGCTCTCGACCGTCCGTCGAACACGGTTCGTCCTCGCCTGCGCCGCGCTCCTCGCCGCGGCGGCCGCTCCTGCGGTCGCCGACGCCTGTTCCCCGCCATTCTGCAACTTCGGCACGCAGATCCCCGGGGACATGTCGATCGTCCCGGCGAACCTACCGGGGATCTTCTGGCTCACCGACGACGGCGTGGCGGCGACGCCGGAGAGCGTCCGCCTCTACCGCGTCAGCGACTCGCAGGAGGTCCCGCTCGAGCTGACGTCGCTCGGCGGCGGCCTGCATGACATCAAGCTCCTCGAGCAGCTCGCGCCCGACCAGGCCCACGCGCTCGTGCTCGGCAGCGAATGCATCGGCACCGGCCTCGCCGACGACACGGCGCCGGTCTTCGAACTGATGACCGCGGCCGCCAGTCCGCTGCCCGACGCCCTCGGAGATTTGGTCGCGAGCGGGCTCATGCACGGGCCCCTCGAGCTCGCCACCACCAACGGCGGCTGCTCGGAGCCGGTCGAGTCCGCCTACGTCGACGTCACGCTCGAGCTCGCCCCGGCCGCCGTCCCCTGGCGCGACGTCCTGGTCTTCGAGACATGGGTCGACGGCCAGCCGTGGTCGCCCTCGGACTTCCTGCCCCTCCCGCCCCCGCCCGGCGAGTCGTGGCTCGGCCGCGGCGTCGATCGCGTGTATGCGACGTGCGCCCCGGGCGACGTCGTCGATCCGGGGCTCTCCGAGGGCAAGCACAAGGTCGTGCTCCGGGCCCGGATCCCCGGGGGCGCTGTCGTGCTCGCGTCGCCCCCGATCGACGTGCAGCTCACCTGCTCCGACGTCGGGACGTCGAGCTCCGGCGGCGAGTCGAGCACCGGGGACACGTCGACCTCGAGCGGCGGCGATACCAGCGGGGGAGGCGTGACCAGCACCAGCGAGGGGAACGTGACGGGCACCGGCGACACGACAGGCCCCGGAGGCCTCACGGACGCCAGCACGGCCGCCAGCGACGCGAGCGCCGGCGGCACCTCCGGACCGCCCCACGAGGTCGGTTGTGCGTGCCACGCCGGCGGCGACGCGTCGCCCTTCGGGCCCGCGCTCGCCTCGGCGCTGCTCCTCGCCCTCACGCGCCCGCGCCCGCGCCGCGGCCCGCGTCCCCCTGTCTGACGATCTCCGTCGAGTCTCGCGCGGCGGGGCTCGGGACAAAGCGCGCTATACTGGCGCCGTGTCAAGCGGCCCTGCCCCCTCGTCGTTCCTCTCGGCCCGCGCGCGGGCGCTGCTGCAGCGCTCGCCCTTGCCCGGGTACCTGCACGAGCACTTCGCCCGCAGCGCGGCGGGGGTCGACGCGGCGGGGCGCCGCTACGTGCCGCTCTGCGTCGCCGAGAACCGCCTGGTGTTCGACCTGCTGCAGCCGAAGCTCGACGCCTCGCGGCGGGTGCCGGCGCGCGCGCTCGAGTACGACGCGATGATCGGCGCGCGAGGCTTCCGCGAGCGGCTCGCTACGGCCCTGGACCGCCTCTTCCTCGGCCGGCGCTTCGCCCCCGAGCAGATCGCCGTGCTCGCCGGCGCGGGCAGCGTGCTCGAGCTGCTGTTCTACGCGCTCGGCGATCCGGGCGACGGCGTCCTGGTGCCGACGCCGAGCTACGCGGGCTTCTGGGGGGACCTCGAGGCGCGCGACGCGTTGACCATCGTACCGGTGCCGACGAGCGACGCCGACGGCTTCCGGCTCTCGCCCGAGCGGCTCGACCGCGCCGTCGCGGGCGCCGGCCGCCCGGTGCGCGCGCTGCTCTTCACGACGCCCAACAACCCCGTCGGCACCGTGTACACGCCGGCCGAGATCGCCGCGGTCCTCGACTGGGCCGACGCCGCCGGCGTCCACGTGGTCCTCGACGAGATCTACGCGCTCTCGGTCCACGGCGCCCGGCCCTTCACCAGCGCGGCGCGCCTCGTGCCGCGCCTCGGCCCCAACCGGCACATCGTCTGGGCCTTCAGCAAGGACTTCGCGGCGAGCGGCCTGCGCTGCGGCGTGCTCGTCAGCGAGAACGAGGCGGTGCTCGCCGCGGTCGACAGCCTCGCGTACTGGGCCGCGACCTCGGGTGACACCCAGCACCTGCTCGGCACGATGCTCGACGACGAGGCCTGGCTCGCCGCCTACGTCGCGGAGAACCAGGCGCGGCTCGCCGCGGCCTACCGCGCGACGACCGCGGCGCTCGCGGCCGCCGGGATCCCCTTCGTGCCGGCGGAGGCCGGGTTCTTCTGCCTCGTCGACCTGCGGCGCTTCCTCACCGCCCCGACGTGGGCCGACGAAGACGCGTTGTGGCGCGAGCTGCTCGCCCTCACGAACGTCAACCTCACCCCGGGGTCCGCCTGCCGCGCGCCCGAGCCGGGCTTCTTTCGCCTGTGCTTCGCAGCCGTCGCCCCTGAGGTCGCGGTCGCGGCCGTGGGACGCATCGGTGAGGTGCTCGCGCGGTCAGGACCTCCGCGCGTCCGCTGATGTCGCGGTCGCGCCGCCGAAGTCAGGGTGCCCGCGAAGGCGCCGACGAGGACGACATCGCCCGCTGGCGGGTCCTTCAGAACTTGAGCAGGGCGAATGCTCGCGCCGACGAGCCGCTCGCCGTCACGTCGCGCTCTCGGCGGGCGCGCCCGCGTCGGTCCCGTCCGCGGGGGCGACGAGGCCGAGCTCGCGCTCGCCCGCGGCGAGCAAGATCTCGACCTCCCGCAGGCCCTCGGCGAGCTCGGGGAGCCGCGCGAAGCGGGCGGAGAGCGCCGCGAGGGCGCGACGGTTCGACACGAGCCCGTAGGGCGAGCCCTTGTCGCGGTTGTGGACCACCGAGTCGCGCAGCAGCGCCACGGCCTCCGCGTTGCGGCCGCACCACCCGAGCACCTCGGACAGGAATTCGGTCGTCTGCGCCAGCCCGGTGAGGTCGCCGAGCTGCGACTGCGCGGCGTAGGCGGCCTCGAGCCGGCGGCGGGCCTCATCGATCCGCAGGCGCTTCAGCTCGAGGCGGCCGATCGTCTCCCACACGCGCGCGAGCTCGCGGGCGTCGCCCAGCTCGCGGAGCATGCGTTCGGCCGCCAGCGCGTGGTCGAGGCCGACCGCGTAGCCCTCCTCCTCGCGGCCGAGCTGCATCCGCGCGTGGAGCGGGAGCTGGGCGAAGAGGTGCTCCGAGTCCGCCAGCTCGCGGAGCGCCCCCGGGTCGACCTGCACGCGGGCGTCGAACACGGCCCGGGAGGCCCGCAGCAGCCGCAGCGCCTGCTTCGCGGCGCCCATGCGGATCAGCACCGCGGCTTGATCGTTGAAGAGCGCCGCTGCCCCGATCGCGTCGCCCTCGGCCTGGAGGCGGCGGCCCGCCTCCTCGAGCTCGGCCTGCGCCCGCGACAGCGAGGGCGCGTCGCCGAGGTCGAAGTGGACCCCGGCGAGGGCCTGCGCCAGGTCGACGGTCAGCTCGAGCGGCGCGTCGGGGTCGAGCTCGGCGCGCGCCGACTCGAGGGTCATCCGCGCCTGCGCGAGCGTGAAGCCGTGCTCGAAGCCCGGCGCCTGCCACTGCACCCGTCCGAGCTCGAGCAGCGCTCGGGCCTTGAGCCGCTGCCGACGCACGCCCGCGGGCAACGCTTCCAGCAGCACGAGCGCGGCGCTCGCGTGCTGCACCGCCGCCGCCGGCGCGCCCGCCGCCCCCGCCGCGCGCGCCGCCTCGCACAGGTGCGCCGCCGCGGACTCGAAGTCCCCGGCGAGGCGCATGTGCTCGGCCGCCCGCACCTTGTCGATCATCGGGTCGCCCTCCTCCGCGGCCTCGCGCGCGACCGGAGGCGCCTCGGCCGGCGGCGGCAAGTCGACCTCCGGGGACAACATCAGCGTCATCGGCCGCGCCGCGCGACCGCCCTGTGCGGGCGGCGTCATCACGGTGCGACGCTGCACCGGGCGGCGCTCGGAACCCCCCGCGCCCGCGGCGTCGCTGCGCTTCGCCGCGTCCGCCCGCGTCGCGTCCGTGTCGCGGGCCGCAGCGCTCGGCGTCGCCAGTTCCGCCGCCACGGCGCCCGCGATGCCTTGCGCCGAGGAAGGCTCCCCCCCCCCACTCGCCACCGGGGCCGCCGATCCGTCCGCAGGCGCGGTGGCTGCCGGCGCGGCGCCTGGCGCCTCTCGCGTCTCCGCGGCCGCTGCGACCGGCGCCGCCGCGACCGCGCTCGCAGCCGCCGGGTCCGCAGGCGGCCGCTCCGGGATCGCCCCTTCGGACGTGACCAGCGCCGCCGTGGTCGTGCCGTCCTCGGACGGCGCGCTCACCTCGCCGGCGACCTCCCTCGACGTCGCGCCCAGCGCTCCGGCCACCACGTCCTCGACGTCGTTGTGCACGTCGACCGCCTCGTGCGAGAGGTCGATGATGTCCGCCACACGCGCGTCGGCGAGGCGCTCCGAGCGGATCCTGGCGAGACGCGCCGCGTCGACTGGCGGCGGCGGCGGCGGCGCGACGCGCTGCACGGCGCGCGCGCCGAGCAGGCGTCCGAGCTGCCGGTGCCACGCCTGCGCCAGCGAGGGCATGATCGACGCCGATAACGCCGAGAGCGCCGACGAGGGCAGCGAGAAGCGACCCTCGCCCCGATCCTCGAGCGGCACGCCGAGGTCGATCGCCCGCTGAAGCCTTACGAGCACGCGCTCCGGCGCGACGCCGACCAGCTCCGCGAGGACCTTCACCTCGAAGCCCGGCCCGATCAACGCCCCGGCGCGCAGCGTCTGCAGCACCTTCGGGGGCAGCGCCCGCCACTCGATCGTCGGCGCCTCCGCGACCGCCGGCGCCTCTGCCTGGAGGATCACCTCGCCCTCGAGCGCGCGCACCGCCGCCAGCAGCTCCGCCCCGGGCCCTCGCGGCTCCGCCCGGAACACCAACACGAGCGGGAGCAGCAGCCACTGGGAGCGCCGGACGATCTGCACCAGCGCGGCCAGCGTCGCCTCGTCGGCCAGCTCGACCGCGTCGAAGACCACCACCCAGCGACCGCCGCGCTGCTGCGCCAGTCGGTTCCAAAGGTCGACCAGCACGGCCTCGGTGGCCCGCTCCTGCGCCTCGCCGAAGAGCGTGCGCACGCGCGGCCGCCGGCCAGGCCGCGTCTCCCCGAGGATCGCCTCGGTCAGCCGCCGCGCCTCGAGAAGCGGCCGCAGCGCCGCCGGGGCGACCTCACAACTGACGCGGATCAACTGGAGCTCGGGCGGAGGCTCCGGCAAGCGGCCGATCGCAGCCACCACCTTGCGCTCCAGCAAGCGCGGCCAGAGCCCTTCATCCTGTCGCACGGCCTCTTCCATCGCGGCGATAGTACGCCGCGGCCGCGCTCCCGTCGTGGGTCGGCGGCCCCCGGTCCGCGCCTGCGCACGAGCGCGCCGGCGCCGCCTCCGGGTCTGGGGCGGGCGCAGCTCGACGGTCAGGGTGGGGCGACCGCGGAACGCCTGATCGAGCCGACGAAGGCCCGCCGATCGGTGGACCCCCGGCCAGCGTGCCGCGAGGCGAGCGACCTCCTGTTCGGCGCGCACGGTGGCGCGGCTCCGCAGGACGCGCGTGAGGTGAGACCTCGCCCCGGCGCGCTCACGCTCGTCCGGCGGCCTCGGCGAGGGGCCACGAGGCGGCCGCCGGGGCGCGGCCTCCTCGAGCGCCGCGAGGAGGCGCCTCTACTGGCACTTCAGGTTCGTGCTGAGGCCGGAGACCTTGCACTTGCCGGACTTGCAGCGGTGACCGACGCCGACCTCGCCGACCTTGCCGCAGATCTCGCCCTCGTCGAGCTTGGCCTTGCAGGTGTTCTTGGTCAGGTCCAGGCCCCCGTCGCACCACTTGTTGGCGCCGCAGTCGCTGTCCGCCTTGCAGACGCACGAGCCCTTCGTGCCGTCGACGCTGCTGCACTTGCCCTCCTTGCAGGCGGCGTCGACGTAGCAGGTGCCGCCCATGGCCACCGCGTCCTCGGTGTAGCAGCGACCCCACGAGCAATTGCCGCCCTTGCACTGGTGGGCGCCGCCGACGACGTCGCAGGTCTCGTTGTCGTTCTTCAGGGCCTCGCAGGTGTTCTTGGTCAGGTCGACGCCGGCCTTGCACCACTTGCCGGTGCCGCAGTCGGGGTCCTCCTTGCAGACGCACGAGCCCTTGGCGCCGTCGACGCTGCTGCACTTGCCGACCTTGCAGGCCGCGTCGACGTAGCAGGTGCCGCCCATGGCCACGGAGCCCGGCGTGTAGCAGCGCCCGAGGTTGCACTTGCCGGACTTGCACTGGTGCCCGCCGTCGACGAGCGCGCACGACTCGTTGTCGCTCTTGAGCGCGACGCACTTGTTCTTGGTCAGGTCGACGCCCGCGTCGCAGTATTGGCCCGAGCTGCAGTCGTTGTCGGCGTTGCAGACGCACACGCCGTAGGCGCCGAGCGCCGCCGTGCAGCGGCCCGACTTGCAGTCGGCGCCCTTGGTGCAGGTGCCGCCGAGCGCGATCGTCCCGCTCGGCTCGCTCGCGGCGGGCGCCGCAGTGACCGGCGGGAAGGCCCGCTCCCACATCACGAGGTAGGCCTCCGCCGACTCGCGGAGCCGCTCCGCCCCGGGCGTCTTGAGGAAGATGAGGTCCTCAGTCAGCTCGGGGAGCCAGCCGATGTTCGTCAGGCCGTCGGTGTAGTAGCTCGTGCCCTCGATCTTCGTCACCGAGGCCATCCGCGGCGGCGCCGCGCCGGCCGGACCGACGGGGCGGGCGGTCCGGTTCTTCAGCGCCGGCAGCGCCGCGAAGCAGCGCTTGTCGGCGCCGCCGAAGCGCGGGCCGAGCTGCGAGACGCCGGTGTTGAAGTCCGTGCCGTAGGCGAACGCGAGCCCCTGGTCGTAGGCGTACTGCACGAGCTGCGCGAAGCTCCTGGCGGAGCCGGGGCAGTCGTTCACCACCTTCGCGCCCGGGGCGTCGTACACGTCGACCGAGGCGGTCCGCAGCCCGACGAGCACCTTGTACTTCTTGTAGTCGGCGAGGATCGACTCCATCACCAGGAACTCCTTCTCGCGCTCCAGCACGTGCCGCCCGTAGTCCGTCTGGCCCTGGCTCGGCTTCAGGAGCTTCTCGAACTTCGTGTGCGAGTCGTAGAAGCCCCAGGTCGCGGGGGCGCGCGAGAACACCGCCTTGCGCGCCCGCTCGCTCATGTGCGCGAGGTCGATCGGCATGTTCCGCTTCACCATCGCGTCGATCAGCTTGTTGCCCTCCGCGGTCAGCCCGAGCTTGTTGTAGCCCTTGGCGTCGACCTCGAAGGTCGAGCCCGACTCGATCGCGCTGGTCGCCGCCTGCAGCGGGTTGTGGAGCGCCTGCAGCGCCTGCATCATGTCGCGGTGGGGCGCCGCGCCGGCGAACTTGCTGTCGGACTCGTGCACGATCTGGAGCGTCGACAGCCCGAGCGCGCGGTAGGCGTCGAGCTGGGTCTCCCAGCTCCCGTAGTTCCCGCCTGCGCTCGAGAGCGGCTTGTCGGTCTCCATCGAGACGACGACCGCGAGGTCGCCGTCGGCGATGATCTGCCGCGCGTGCCAGGGCGACATCGCCACGCGGTACCAGGGGTGCTCCTTCTCGAGCTGGTGGAGCGCGGAGAGCTGACGGGTGACGTTCTCCTGGTCGGTGCAGCCCCAGGACGCCGACTCCCACCCGGTGATCTTGCCCTTGGAGTCGCGGATCGGCACGTTGCCGTACTTGTCCAGCACCTTGAAGACCGAGCAGAGGATGTTGTTGTTGACCAGCGAGACGACCATCAGGTTGAGGTTCGAGCCGGTGTCCTTGCCGCGCTCGTGCGCCTCCTTGAGCCAGTCGATGTAGACCTGCTGGTGCGAGCGGTCGGCGTGGTGCGGCCAGTCGGTCCAGGTCGGATAGCCCGAGCCGCCGTACTTGAAGAAGCCCTCGTCGGTGACGCCCGGCGACATCACCCCGAGCAGCATGTTGGCGTCGATCCCGACCGTGAGGGTGACGAGCTGCGCGATGAGCTGCGCGGGGTCGTCGAGGCGGAGGCCGCTGCCGGTGATGTTGACCTCCTCCTTCGCCAGCGCCGACGACTTCGCGCCGGCGTGCTGGCCCCAGTACATGCGCCCGCCGAAGGCGAGGTTCACGAACTGGTGCACGTGCAGGTCGGCGAGCCCCTTCACCGCCGGCAGGTTGTTCCGGCTCGGCTCGCTCAGGGCCCGCGCGCGGTACTCGAAGGTGTTGACCGACGCCGGCGTGTCGACGACCACGCCGAGGATCACGTTGTCGGAGTGCTCGATCTGGACCCGCACCGGGTCCTTCGGGATGTCCTTGCCGCTGGCGAAGCTCCGTCGGTGCTTGCTCTTCACCTTGCCGTCGTAGTCGAGCTCGCAGACGGTGATGAAGGCCTCCGCCTGGCCGCCCTGCTTCTCGACCTCGACGGTGGTCTTGAAGGTCGCGAGGCCGGCGCCGAAGAAGCTCCGCTTGAACCCGCCGGCGATCGTGCCCTTCTCCCAGTCGGCCGCGATCCCGCGCGGGCCCCAGGTCGCCCACTCCGCGTCGCCCTTGGCGAACCAGTTGTTCCACGCGCTCTTGAGCTTGTTGGCGAAGAGGTTGACCTGCGTCCACTGGCCGCAGGGCAGCAGCTCGTCCGGGAGCCCCGAGAGCCACGACTTGCGGCAGAAGAGCGCGTCGCCCGTCTCTCGCACGCTGCTCCACAGGGTCCGCTGCGCCTTGTTCGCCAGCTCGCTGCAGACCTGATCCGCGGACTTCTCGGCGCGCGCCTCGTTCGCCGCCAGGAGCCCGCACGCGATCGTCGCCGTCGCCATCGCCCGCCCCGTACCCTTCGCCCTGCGCGTCATTCGAGCCATCGTCCCATCCTCCCGCGATCGCCGCCCCGACCCGGCGGCCTCGGGACCCTAGGCGGCGGCGCCCTCGCGTGTCAACGCCGCCGGCGCGTCGGCCCAGCGGCCGTGTTCGCGGATGACTGTCAGGACATCACGATCGGGCGCGAGGATCATGCGCTCGCGCGGAGCGAGGGCCGAGCGGCGCGCGTCCGTCCCCGCCGCGCGCGACCGGCGACGCCGCGCTGGCGAAGTCGAGCGGTCGCCGGGAAGGTCTCGACGCAGCTCCGCCCCGCGGACCCGCGGGCCGTCGACCCGACTACTTCTTGGCGGGCGGATCGAGGGTGTGCTCCACGCAGACGCGGCGCGACGCGGCGCCGGCGACGGCGGGCTTGAAGCGCCACTTCTTCACGAGCTCGCTGACGGCGACGAATTGCCCGGCCTTGTAGGAGTCGTCGGGTTCGACCCGTTCGACCTTGCCGCTCGGCTCGACGCAGAACACGACGCGGATCGGCGCCTTGATCACGCCCGCGGCGTCCGCCGCGAACCCTGGGGTGTAGATGGCGTTGCCCTCGACGCTGGAGAAGGGTTGGATCTCGCCGTCTGCGGGGAGGGGCAGCGAGGCCGCGGGCGGCGGCGGCGGCGGCGCGTCCTCGGGGAATTCGGCGACCAGCAGCGCGCCGCCACCGGGATCGTCGACGACCTTGACGAGCAGCGGGAAGAGCTCGCCGTAGGTCGCGCCCGGGTGCGGGCGCAGGTGGAACACCTTCTTGTCGCGCATCTCGAGCTGCCGGTCGAGCACCTCGTGGAACTTGGCGGGGGACATCGGGGTGCCCTCGAGCTCGAAGGTGCCGTCGGCGAGGAGGTGGGCGCGCAACATCTCGCGCGTCGGCGGCGTCTTCTGGTCCATCGCCACCGGGACGCCCTGGGGTGGGTCGGACGCGACGGCCAGCAGCGCGGAGTCGACGCCCGCGGCGCGCACGGCGTCGTAGATCGCGATCACGGCGCCGGCGGGCGTCCGCGTGTCGAGGGCGAGGATCAGCCGGGGCCAGCCCTGGGTAGCGCGCAGATCCTCCCACTCGGCGCGCACCCCCGCGGCGAGCGCGGCGGGGTCGGCGACCCGGCCCTCCGTCACCGCCGCGAGCTGCTTGGCCTCGCTCGTGTCTCCGGCGGCGAGTCGACGATGGCGACGGATCTCCGTCTGCGTGGCGACCAGAACCAGCGCGGGCTCTCCGAGCGGCTTGAGCTCGGAGCCGGAGAACTTCGGGAGCGTGACACCGGCGAAGAGCGCCACGTAGGGAGCGGTCAGGACGCCCTTACCCACGGCGAGATCGTCGTCACGGACGCTCTGCTGCCCGCCGCAGGCGAGGAGCAGGGCGAGGAGGGCGAAGGCGCGGCGAGGTTGCATGGAACGAGAGTATCGTGGGCCGCCGCGGCAAGCGCGAGGCGCGAGGCATCCGCGAGCGCGCCTGCTCCGGGCACGGAGTGGACGAGAAGCGCGCCGCACCGACGCGGATCCGCAAGGCGGCCGAGCGCGATGCCCCGATCCGCGCGCGTCTCCCGGTCAGGTCTTGCCGAAGCGGACCGTCGCCGCGAGCTTGCCCTCGACGCCGACGTAGGCGCCCGCCCACCTGGCGAACGCGGCCGTCAGCGCGCGGGCGCAGAGCGCTCCGGTGTTGCCGCCGTCGGTGCGCTTCAGGCTCAGGCGACCTCCCGCGCTGTGGACGCTGAAGCGGAAGGTCGCGCCGTACCCGCGCTGAAACTCGCGGCAGTCGTCGGGCGGCGCGGCCTCCTGGCGCTTGGACCAGGTCCTGAGATCGCTCGCGGTGAGCCGGCGCGGCTCGTCCTTGGGGAGTACCGGCGGGGTGGGGTCGGGTTGGGCGACGGGCGGCGCCGGCGGCTCTGGAGACGCGAGGGGAGGCTCCCGCGGCGGCGCGAGCGGCGGCGGCGCGGCGTCTGCGGGCCGCGCCAGAGCGGGCTGCGGCGGCGCGGGCTGCGGCGCGGGCTCCTCGGCGCGCGGCAGGGCGAGCGCGAGCGCCAGGAGCGCGACGCCGACGAACGCGGCGACGAGGGCGAGGCGACGCCTCGAACCCGAGCTGGCGGGCTCCTCGGCGCGGGGAGGAGGTCGAGCGGTCTTTGGTTCCTGTCCGACAGGACTTGTCGGTAGAGACCAGTCGAGCGCCTCGTCCGCGGGCGCGTCGCCCGCGGGCGTCAGCGCCTCGAGCCCGCTCCGCAGCGCGTCAGCCGAGGGCAGGCGCGCCTCGAGATCGCGGTGCATCGCCCTTGCGACGAGCGCCGCGACGGCGGGGGGCAGGCCGTAGTCCGTCAGCGGCGCGACGGGGTCGAACTGGAGCGCCGCCAGGACCTGCAGCGCGTTGTCCCGCTCGAAGGGGTGGAAGCCGGCGAGCATCTGGTAGAGGATCACGCCGACGGCGTAGACGTCGGCCCGCGCGTCGGCCCGCTCGCCGCGGGCTTGCTGCGGGGACATGTAGAGCGCGGTCCCGATCACGTCGCCGGTGTTGGTCAGGTGGGCGGAGCCGCCGACGTCCTGGCGCGCGATCCCGAAGTCGAGGAGCTTGAGAAACTCCCGGTCCTCGCCGACCTCGACGAGGAAGCAATTCTCCGGCTTGAGGTCGCGATGGACGATCCCCCGCGCGTGCGCGAGGGCGAGGACGCGGCAGAGCTGGCGGGCGATGTGCCGCGCCCGCGGCCACGGCAGGCGCCCCTCGGCTTCGAGGACGCTGCCGAGGTCGCGCCCCCGGAGCAGCTCCATGGTGTAGAAAGGCGAGCCGTCCTCCAGCTTGCCGCGGTCATAGACGCGGACGACGTTGGGGTGGTCCAGGCCGGCGGCGAAGGCCGCCTCGCGGGCGAAGCGCTCGCGGGCTCCAGGGTCGGCGCGCAGCTCGGGCTGGAGGACCTTGAGGGCGCAGACGCGGCCGAGCTCGCAATCGAAGACCTCGTAGACGAGCCCCATGCCGCCCTCGCCGAGCTGGCGCCGGAGCTCGTAGCGACCGAGGAGCAGGGCGCCCTCGGCGGTCGGGGCAGCGGAGGTCACGAGCCTCCGAGCATAGCGAGATCACCGCCGCCGCGCTGGCGAGCGAGGCGCGTTTTCGCGGGAGCCTGGCACATGCGCCAGGTTCAGCTTGGGCGGTCGCGGGGCGATCTGATAGCCTCGGTCGCGGATGTCGTGGACGATCTTCGCGCTCGTCGCGGCCACGCTCGGGGCGCCCGCGGACCCTCAGGTCGCCCTGCACCGCGAGGCGGAGGAGCTCCTCGCGCGCGGCGACCGCCTCGCGGCCGCGGACAAGTGGCTCGCGGCGCTGGCGCTGGCGCTCACCGACCTCGACGTGCAAAACCACTTCTGCGGGGCGATCGGTGCGCTCACCGGGCTCCGCGGCGACGCGTCCAGAGCCCCCGAGATCGCGGCCCGGATCGAGCCTCGCCGGGCCGAGCTGGTCACCAGCGCCGAGCGGCTGCGACGCGCGGACCCCGAGGACAACCGCGTGTGCCTCGAGCAGTGGGACCGGCTCGCCGCCGAGAGCCCGAGCCAGGCGAGCGTCCCCGCGGAGGCCAAGGCGCCAGCGGATCCGATCGAGAGGGCGCCGGCGGCTCCGACCGAGCAGGCGCCGACGGGCCCGCCGCCGCCCCGGCGGGGGCTCAAGATCGGGCTCTTCGTCGCGGCGGGGGTGACCGTCGCCGCCGCCGCCGCCGCGTTGGCGACGGGCCTCGGCGCGGCGCACGACCCCGAGGGCGGGTTTCAGGGCTTCGCCTACAAGAAGGTGTACGAGGCGGCCCCGAACAAGGGCGCGGCGGGGGTCGACCTCTGTCAGGGGAGCGACGCGCCGGCGACGGCGTGCGCGGCCTACGAGCACACTCGGCGGGCGTTCACAGCGACGGCGGTGGTCGCGGCGGCGGGGGTGGCGGTCACAGCGACGCTGGCAGCGCTCGTGGCCCGCGACGCGCGACGCGGGCGGCTCGCGAGCGGACGCGTGGGGACCTCCCCGACGGTGGCCCGCGGGCTGGTCGGCTGGAGCCTCGCGCTGCGCTTCTAGCGAGGCGCGGGGCGGCTCCTGGAGGCTTCACCGCTTGCCAGGGCTGCGCTGGTCCGCTACTGCAAGATCATGCGTCCCGTCGCCGCGATCGCCGCCGCGTGTCTCTGCGCCTGCGGGCTCGTCTTCGGGACCGAGGGGATCAGCGCGACGGGTGGGTCGTCGGGGACGACGGGGACGTCGGGGACGACGGGGACGACGGGGACGACGGGGACGACGGGGACGACAGCGGCGCCAGGGACGACCGGGACCTCAGAGGCGACCGGGTCATCAGGGACTTCGACGAGCGAGACCACGGATCCCACCGGCGGCACGACGACTCCGCCGGTCGAGACCTGCGCGACGCAGTGGTCGGGGTTGGAGAGCCAGGGCCTCCCGGGCGCGACGGTGACGGCGCTCGTGCCGATCAGCGACGACGAGGACGGCTCGATCCTGGTCGTCGGCTACACCAAGGGCGCGCTCCAGCTCGGGTGCAGCAACCTCACGCCGACCGGGCAGGTCGGCTTCGTCGCGCGGATCGGGGCCACGGGAGAGTGCCTGCAACAGGTCACCGTCGACGTCGACGGCGGCACCTTGCTGGCGGCCGACTACCTCGACAAGCGAGTCGTCCCGACGGGTCAGGTGATCGTCGCGGGTCAGCGAGGCGGCGTCGACGGCCTCCCTCCCTTCCTCGCCGTGGCGTCGCTCGAGGACCTCGCCTTCTCGCCCCTCCAGCTCGCGCCAGCGGGCTTGCCCGTGATCCGCGCGGTCCGCTTCCGGGACGCCGGGCAGGTCGTCGCGGTCGGGAACTGCGGTCCGGGCGGCGGGAGCCGCCTGCACCTCGAGATCGCGGATCCGACGGACACCTCGACCGGCGTGCAGCTCGATTGCACGCTCTTCCCCTCCTTACTCTACCCCGCGGACCTGGTCGTCCGTCCCGATCGCGTCTACGTCGCGGGCGGCTACACCGGGGTGTTGCCCGGCCTACCCATCCAGTCGGAGGAGTTCGGCCAGGGCGTCTACGTCGCGAAGGTCCTCGACGGCGGCGGAACGACCTACGCGCCCGTCTCCGACGTGGTGAGCGTCGGGGCGGGCGACAACGACGCCCGCAAGGTCGTCCACCTCGCCTGGCGCGACGACAGACTGGCGGTGGCGGCGCGGACGAAGGCCGACGGAGCGAAGCTCGGCGTGGTCGAGCTCAACCCGGCGACCCTCGGCGCCGGGGCGACCGCGGAGATCTCCACCTCGTGCGCCTCGGCGTACGCGAGCGACCTGGTCGCAGGGCCAGAGGGGTGGTACCTCGGCGGCGGCGGCAAGGCGAGCGCCGCCGGCTGTCACGCGGTCGCGCGCTGGGACGGGAAGAACCTGGCCGAGGTACAAGCGCTCCCGCTCGCGGGACCGGTGACGGGGCCTCGGCCCCAGCTCGCCGCGGGCTGCTTCGGCCTCGCCGCCGCGACGCTCAGCGCGACGAAGCTCTACCTCGAACGCCCGGTGTTTCCGTGAGCGGCGATCAACCGTCGCGGCCCCCCGGCTCTGCAGCGCTCGGTAGGGGGTCGAGTCCTCGGATGGGCGCGCTCTCTCGCGATCTCTTCGGCGCCAATTCCTGAATTCCGGCGAGGCGCCGCCGACCCTGCGAAGCGACCGAGGACCACCAGACCCACTCTGGGTCCGGCTCGCGGGCGCGGAAGATCGCCTCGCCGTCCTTGGGCCCGCGAAAGACGCCGCGCAGCGCTCGGGATCGGACGCCGCGCCCGTACAGCGCGACGTCCCTCGATCGGGGACAGGCGCGGCCTCGAGCTCGCGTTGCAGGCGGCCTCGTCGCGCGCGATGCGCGTCCGCGAAACTTGCGCCTCCTTCCGTTTGTATGCGCACGAACCTCTCCTCCGGCGTACTGTGCTGCAGGCGCCCGCGCCGCGCGACCGACGGACGAAGAAGACACCATGAACCTGAAAGACGTAAATTCTATCCTGGCTGAGATCGAGGACGGCTTGATGGGCGGCCTGGCGACCACCGATGTGTTCAGCAAGTCGTCTGGCATGTCCGTGGCCGGGATCCGCAGCTCGCCCAAGGCGTGCGCGCTGTTCAACATCCTCTGCGATCGCATCACCGAGGCGATCAAGAAGTCGGCCTTGCCGGTGCCCGAGTACGTGCACCAGACCATGCTCCGCCTCGGCGAGGACGGCAGCGTCATGATCATCGTCGTCGACCTGACCGACAAGTACCGCATGGGGATGGCGGTGGACTGCGTCAAGGCACAGCTCGGGATCCTCGTCAGCGTCGTCCTCCCCGACGCGATTCCTCGCCTGCGCAGCGCCCTGCGCTGAGCCTCCGTCGACAAGAGGCCGGCACCCGGCCTTGCACACCGCGCGGGTGATCCTGTGCGGCATGGTTCGTTGAGGCGCGGAGCTCCTCGGCGTTGCGTCCGTCGGACGAACTCCGCGTCGATCTCGACCGACGCCGCCCGAGCGTCACCCCGCTCCCGCCCGTCTCCTCGCGCTCCGGGCCGAGCGTCGCCAGCCGCGTCTCGTGGCGACGCGGCGCGAGCCGCCGCGCTCTGGCCCGCGCGCAGCTCGAGCACCGCCTCGTCGTGGCGCCTGAGCTCGCAGAGGGTCACCACGTCGCGGCGCCGCTCGAGGGTCGACGCGACCGCAGGCCCTCGTCGTGGATCGCCCTCGTCGGAGGTCCGCCGCAGGTCCGCTTGCGGCTCATTCGAACGCCGTCGAGGCGCCCCGGCCGCTCGACCTGCTC